>JAAZNB010000402.1 GCA_012798515.1 Chloroflexota bacterium | reverse complement strand
CCTGACGGATGCGGCCATCCGCCAGGCGGCGCAGCTGGCCGGAGAGGTGGCTGAGCCACAGGACGACCACCGTGGTTCGGAGGAATACAAGCGCGCCCTGGTGCGCACTTTGACGGTTCGAGCGCTGCGCAAGGCGCAGTCTCGCCTGGATGGAGGTCAATCGTGAAGACTTACCCGATTTCGTTAACGGTCAATGGCCAGGCGGTCCAAGCCGAGGTCGAGGCGCGTATGCTGCTGGTCCATTTTATCCGTGAGGTGCTGAACCTGACCGGCACCCACATCGGTTGCGACACCACGTCCTGCGGGGCGTGCACGGTGCATTTGAACGGTAAGCCGGTCAAATCCTGCACCCTGCTGGCGGTGCAGGCCGATGGCGCCACGCTCAACACGGTGGAGAGCCTGGCCCAGAATGGCCAACTGCATCCCATCCAGGAAGGCTTCCACGAGATGCACGGCCTGCAGTGCGGCTATTGCACCCCGGGGATGATGATGACGGCCATTTCGCTGTTGGAACAGAACCCCGACCCCAGTGAGGAGGAGATCCGCTGGGGCATCTCGGGCAACCTGTGCCGCTGCACCGGCTACGTCAACATCGTCAAGGCCATCCAATACGCAGCCGATAAGATGCGCGTCCCGCAAGATGAACCGCAGGCCGCTGAGGTAGGAGGATGAAATGACAGATACACACACTCAAGATGACGTCGTTCAAGGCCTTGGCCATCGCCGTAAACGGGTGGAAGACGCCCGTTTCATCCAGGGCCACGGCAATTACATCGACGATATGAAACTGCCGGGCATGCTGTACCTGGGTATCGTACGCAGCCCCTACGCCCATGCCCGTATCAACTCCATCGACGATTCTAAAGCCCTGGCCATCCCCGGCGTGCTGGCGGTGATTACCGGTGAGACCCTCAAGCAGTTCAACGTGCATAACATGCCCACCCTGATGAGCGATACCCAGAACGTGTTGCCCATCGATACGGTCAAGTACCAGTACCAGGAAGTGGCCGGGGTGCTGGCTGTGGACCGCTACGTGGCCGCAGATGGGGTCGCGGCGGTGGAAGTGGACTACGAGCCGCTGCCGGCCGTGGTGGATCCCATGAAAGCCCTGGAACCCGGGGCGCCGAAAGTGCGCGAGGATAAGGAAGACAATCACATCTGGCACTGGGAATGGGGAGACGAGCAAAAGACAGCCCAATCCTTCCAGGACGCCGGGGTGACGGTGGCGGAAGATATCTATATCCCGCGCATCCACGTGTCGTCCATCGAGACCTGCGGCTGCGTGGCGCAGTGGGATTCGATCGATAAGCACCTTACCCTGTACATGACCACCCAGGCCCCGCATGCCATCCGTACCGTGGTGGCGCTGGTCACCGGGCACCTGGGGCTGTCTGAGGAGCGCATTCGCATCGTCTCGCCGGACATTGGCGGCGGGTTCGGCGGCAAGGTGCCGGTCTATCCCGGCTACGTGATCGCCGTGGCGGCCTCGATCGTGACCGGCAAGCCGGTCAAGTGGATCGAGACGCGCACCGAGAACCTGGCGGCCGATTCGTTCGCCCGGGATTACCACATCCACGCCGAGCTGGCAGCCGATCCGGACGGGACGTTGACGGCGCTGCGCATCAACACCATCGCCGATCACGGTTATGCCGATGCAGCCGCCAACCCCTCTAAATTCCCGGCCGGGTTGTTCCACATCTGCACCGGGTCTTACAACCTGAAGAACGCCTTCGTCGAGGTGGACGGTGTCTACACCAACAAGCCGCCGGGAGGGGTGGCCTACCGCTGCTCGTTCCGCGTGACCGAGGCGGTGCAGACCATCGAGCGCATGACCGACATCATGGCTCATACGCTCAACATCGACCCGGCCGAGTTCCGCATGAAGAACTTCATCCGCCCGGAGCAGTTCCCCTACAAGTCGGCCCTGGGTTGGGAATACGACAGCGGCAACTACGCCAAGGCGCTGCGCCTGGCCATGGACATGGTCGGTTACGAAGACCTGCGCAAGGAGCAGGCTGAGAAACGCGCCCGCGGCGAACTGATGGGCATCGGCATCTCCTCGTTTACCGAGATCGTGGGCGCCGGGCCGTCCAAGGACTTCGACATCCTGGGCATCAAGATGTTCGACTCCTGCGAGATCCGCGTGCATCCCACCGGGAAGGCCATCGCCCGCTTCGGCACCAAGTCGCAGGGGCAGGGGCACGAGACGACTTACGCCCAGATCATTGCCGAGGAGCTGGGCATCCCTTCGGATCACATCAAGATCGAAGAAGGTGATACCGACACGGCCCCCTACGGCCTGGGCACGTACGCCAGCCGCAGCACGCCAACTGCCGGCGCGGCGGCCTCGATCGCCTCGCGCAAGATCCGCGACAAAGGCAAGAAGATCGCCGCCCACCTGCTGGAGGCTTCGGAAGACGACCTGGTGTGGGAACGGGGTAAGTTCTACGTCAAGGGCTCGCCCGACCGCTCCAAGACCATCCAGGAAGTAGCTTTTGCGGCTTATACCAACCACCCACAGGGTATGGAGGCCGGGCTGGAGGCGGTGGATTACTACGACCCGCCCAACCTGACCTATCCCTTCGGGTCTTACATCTGTGTGGTGGATATCGACCGCGGAACGGGGCAGGTCAAGATCCGCCGTTTCGTGGCCGTGGACGACTGCGGCACGCGCATCAACCCGACCATCGTGGAAGGACAGATCCACGGCGGGCTGACCATGGGCTTCGCCCCGGCCTTGCTGGAAGAGATCGTCTACGACGAGAGCGGCAATATCCTCAATCCCAATTTCATGGATTACCTGCTGCCCACAGCGGTGGAGACCCCGCGCTGGGAGACGGGCGAGACGGTGACGCCGTCTCCGCACCACCCCATTGGGGCCAAGGGAGTGGGGGAATCGGCCACGGTGGGCGCTCCGGCGGCCATCCAGAACGCCGTGGTGGATGCCCTGTGGCACCTGGGAGTGCACAACATCGATATTCCCATCACGGCGCCCAAGGTATGGCAGGCGTTGAAAGATCACGGCGCCGCCCTGGAAGAATGAGGCCTACCGGAAAGGAGAGCAGGCGAGGCATTATGGACATCCTGGAACAGGCAAACAATCTGCGTGAGCAGGGTATACCCTTCGTAATCGCCACCGTAGTGCGCGTGGAGAAGCCCACTTCGGCCCGCCAGGGCGCCCGGGCGATCATCACGGAGGATGGCAGCCTGACGGGCTGGATCGGCGGAAGCTGCGCCGAGCCCAACGTCAAGCAGGAAGCAGCCAGGGCATTGAAGGACGGCAACCCTCGCCTGCTGCGGCTTTGTCCACCCGAGCGGATGGGCAAGAATCCACAAGAGGGCGTCGTCGAGATGAAAATGATCTGTATGAGTGGCGGCACGCTGGAAATCTATCTCGAACCAGACCGGCCTGCCCCGCAGCTGTTGTTGATCGGCCACCTGCCGGTGGTAGAGACCTTGAGCCTGTTGGGCAAAGCCATGCAGTATAAGGTGACCGTGATGGGCATGGACATCGACCCGGCCCGTTTCAGCGCGGCCGACCGGGTGGTGCAGGAACTGGACTTTTCTCAGGTGGAGATCAACCGCGACACGTACGTCGTGGTGGCCAGCCACGGGAATTACGACGAAAGCGCCCTGGAGGTCGCCCTGCCCTCGCCGGCCATGTACGTGGCCCTGGTGGCCAGCCGCAAGCGGGCCGAGTCGATCTACGCTTACCTGGGGGACGCCGGGCTGCCCGAGAAGGCCATGGGCCGCTTGAAAGTACCGGCCGGCCTGGACATCGGCGCCTCCGATCCCCAGGAGATCGCCTTGAGCATCATGGCCGAGATTGTCCAGGTGCGCCGCCTGGGTTATGCCCCGCAGTTCCATTTTGATATCTGGAAAGAGGAACAGGCCCCGGCGGAGCCTGCGCCAGAGACGGCCCTGGACCCGGTATGCGAGATGACGGTCGAGGTCTCCTCGGCGCGCTATACGGCCTCTCACCGGGGGCAGACGTACTATTTTTGTTCGGCGCACTGCCAACATGCTTTTGAAAAGCAGCCCGAGCAGTATCTCAAAATCCAAGACGACGCGCCGGCCGCCGGTGAGGCGGCCCACGCGTCTCACCACTAACCAAGAGGTGCAGCTGTGAAATTTGCCGGGAGTGTGATCATCGAGGCCTCACGCGACAAGGTATGGCAGAGCCTGACCGACCCCAACCTGGTCAGCCAGTGCGCGCCGGGGCTTGAATCCATGCGCATCGTCGAGCCCGATAAGCAGTTCAACGTGGTGGCTTCGGTCGGGTTCGGATCGGTAAAAATGACCTTCGATGCCAACGTGGAATGGGAAGAACTGGAGGCGCCTGACTACGCCCGGGTGAAAGCCCACGGGAAAGCGCCGGGCAACGGTGTGGACGTGGTCAGTGAGATGCGCCTTTCTGATGCCCCGGACGGCGCCACCCAGATGGATTGGAACGCGGATGTGGTCCTGGTCGGGTCGATGGCCGGGTTGGCCTCGCGCCTGATGGGCGGCATCACCAAGAAGATGAGTGCAGCCTTCTTCGACTGCATCAAAGGCAAGATCGAAGTATGAAATTCAGCGCCGTCCCCCTGGAACAGGCCGAAGGCCAGATCCTGGCGCACAACATCCCGCGCGCTCGCCATCACCCGCCCCTGCGCAAGGGCAGCGCCATCCGCGGCGAAGACGTGGCCGCGTTGCGCGAGCAGGGACTGCAAGCAGTCTACACGGCCGCGCTCGAGCCGGGAGACGTGGGGGAGGACCAGGCCGCGGCGCACATCGCCCGCGCCGCGGCCGGCCAGGGGGTGGTGCTCAAGGGTTCCGCCGCCGGTAAGGCCAGCCTGGCAGCCGCTGAGGGCGGCGTGTTGTGGATCGACGTTGCACGCCTGGAGTGCCTGAACGGCATCGAAGGCGTGGCTTTTGCGACGCGGCGTACGCACAGCCGGGTGGAGGCGGGCCAGCTGGCGGCCACGGTGAAGATCGTCCCCTATGCGCTGCGAGAGGAGACCGTGCAACGCGCCGTGGAGATGGCGCACACCCCGGCGCCCTTGCTGCAGGTTTATCCGCTGGCGCCGCGCCGGGTGGTCTTTGTGTTTAGCGGTTCCCCGGCCGCCCGGTCGCGCCTGGAGCGCGCCTTCACCGCGCCGCTGTGCCAGCGCGTGGAACGCGCCGGGTCCCAGGTGACCGGGGCAGCCTTCATCCCGCTGTGCGGGGTGGAGGACGAACTGCGCCTGGGTGAGACGTTCGTGGAGCACATCGGGCAGGGGGCCGAGCTGATTGTTTTGATCAGTGAGACCTCTACCATGGATTACCACGACGTGCTCCCCCGGGCCGTACAGTGGGCCGGGGGTGACGTGCTGTGCCTGGGCGTGCCGGTCGACCCGGGCAACCTGTTGACCATCGCCACGCTGCGGGGCGTGCCTTTGCTGGCCGTGCCCGGCTGTGCCAGGAGCTCACGGGAAAACGTGGTCGACCTGGTGCTGCCGGCGCTGCTTTCGGGGGCGCCGTTGACCCGCCAGGACATCGCCCGCCTCGGGCACGGCGGCCTGCTCACTGCCTGAAGGGAAACCGAATATGGACCATCCGGCTTTTGAAAGCATCCCCAGCCTGCAAGAAGCGCTGCGCCGGCGTAACTACATTGCCGACCGCGGCCTGGTCACCTCGATCTATCTGGCCGTCCGGCTGGGCCGCCCGCTGTTCCTGGAAGGTGAGGCCGGGGTGGGCAAGACCGAGGTGGCCAAAGTGCTCAAGGACGTGTTGGGCGCAGACCTGATCCGCTTGCAGTGTTACGAGGGCCTGGACGTCAACCAGGCCGTCTACGAATGGAATTATTCGCGGCAGATGCTGCACATCCGTGTGCAGGAAGCGCGCGGCGAGAAGATCGAGGAAGAGGACCTGTTCGGCCCCGACTTCCTGCTGCGCCGCCCGCTGCTGCAGGCCATCAGCTACCCGGGCGACGTCCCGCCGGTGCTGCTGGTGGACGAGATCGACCGCAGCGACGAGGAGTTCGAGGCCTACCTGCTGGAGCTCCTCTCAGACTTCCAGATCACCATCCCGGAGATCGACACCATTCGCGCCGACCGGCCCCCGGTGGTGGTAATCACCTCCAACCGCACGCGTGAGATCCACGACGCCCTCAAACGGCGCTGCCTGTACTACTGGATCGATTATCCTACCTTCGAAAAGGAGCTGGAGATCATCCGGGCCAAGGTGCCGCAGGCTTCCGGGGAGCTCAGCCGCCAGGTAACCGCCTTCGTACAGGACCTGCGCCGGGCCGACCTGTACAAACTCCCCGGCGTGGCCGAGACCCTGGATTGGGCCACTGCGCTGGCGGCCCTGGACCAGGCCGCCCTCAGCCGGGAAATGGTGGCGGACACCCTGGGCGTGATCCTCAAATACCAGGACGACGTGGAGAAGGTGGCCGGTGACACCCTGGCCGCGATCCTGGAGCGAGTGATGGATGGCCGCGCTGCAACACAGTAACCTGCTGGTCAACCTGGTGCTCTTCGGACGCCTGCTGCGCGGCCTGGGGCTGGACGTGGACACCGGGCGCATGCTGGACGTCGTCCAGGCGCTGCGCTGGGTTGACGTGGTCGAGCGGGACGACTTCTATTACGCCCTGCGCTGCCTGCTGGTGCACCAGCGCGAGCACCTGGCCGTGTTCGATCGCGCTTTCGAGCTCTTCTGGCGCCCGCCGCAGAACGGGCGCCGGGTTGGACGGGTGGTGCTGCAAGGGCAGGTGCGGCGCAAGAAGCCGCGGGTGGTGCCGCCGCCCCTGCGCCTGCCGGACTGGAACGCGGCGCCGCCAAAACCAACCACCCCCGGGAACACAGGCGAACCGCCTATCTTGCAGGCGACTTTCACCTACAGCGACCGCGAGGTGCTGCGGCGTAAGAACTTCGCCGAGCTGAGCGACGACGAATTGCGGGCCATCCGGCGCATGCTGGCCAGCTTCACCTGGCAGGCCGGCTTGCGGCGTACGCGGCGGTTCCGTCCCGGCGCAGGGCGCACTTTCGACCTGCGCCGCACCTTACGCCAGAACCTGCAATACGGCGGCGAGGTGTACCGCTGGTCGCGCAAAGAACCGCGCTACGTGCCGCGCCCGCTGGTGGTGCTGGCCGACATCAGCGGCTCGATGGAGCGCTACACCCGCCTGCTGCTGCACTTTGCATACGGCCTGAGCCGCGGCTTCGAGAAGGGCGGGGAGATCTTCGTCTTCAGCACCCGTCTCACCCGCATCACCCGCCCGATGAAAGAGAAGAACGTCGATCAGGCGCTGCGCCAGGTGACCGGCAGTGTGCAGGATTGGTCAGGCGGAACACGCATCGGCGAGGCCTTGAAGAGCTTCAATTTCCATTGGGGGCGCCGGGTGTTGGGCCATGGGGCGGTAGTGCTGTTGATCAGCGATGGCTGGGACCAGGGCAACACCGACCTGCTGCGCCGGGAGATGGCCCGCCTGCAGCGCAGCTGCTACCGCCTGATCTGGCTCAATCCTCTGCTGGGCTCGGAGCAGTACCGGCCGCTGGCGCGCGGCATGCAGACGGCCCTGCCGTATATCGACGATTTCCTGCCGGTGCATAACCTGGCCAGCCTGGAAGATCTCAGCCTGCACCTGCGCAGCCTGGAGAAAAAGGCCCCGCTGCGCCGGCAGTTTTTTAAAAACCTGTTCGCAAGGGAAATGGATCCACCATGAGAGATATCTTGCCTGTGCTCGAAGAATGGTCACAAACGACCGGCCGGATTGCCCTGGCCACGGTGATGCGCACCTGGGGATCTTCCCCGCGCGGCGTGGGCGCCAAGATGGCCCTGACCCCGGACAGCAAGATCGCCGGGTCGGTCAGCGGCGGCTGCGTGGAAGGGGCCGTCTTCGAGACCGGCCTGGCGGTACTGACCAGCGGGGTGCCCCAGCTGGTGCACTTTGGGGTGGCCGACGAAACGGCCTGGAGTGTGGGGCTGGCCTGTGGGGGGCAGCTCGACGTGTTCATACGGCCCCTCGACCCGGACGTGCTGCCCCTCTACCATGCCGCGTTCCAGGCCGGGAAGGCGCTGTGCACGGCCATTGTGGTGCGCGGGCCGCAGGATTGGTTCGGAAAAGAGCTGCTGGTCTCGGGTGGGCAGCGCCTGGCCGGGGGGATCGACCCGGCTTTGGACGACGCCATTATCGCCCAGGCGGGCCGGCCGGCCGCAGGGCTTGTGGACTACGAAACCCGGGGCGGGCCCATCGAGGTCTTCTTCGACGTGGTGGCGCCCCAGCCGGTGCTGGTCATCGTGGG
>JAAZNB010000401.1 GCA_012798515.1 Chloroflexota bacterium | reverse complement strand
CAAGAATGTTTTCGGGAATTCTAAATCGAGGAGTTTTACCTTACCCGAACTGGAAATATTGCCGATGACGGTACTCAGCATCATCGCAAACTGCGGGCCAAAGTTTTTCCACGGGTAAGCGATACGGATAATAAAATTGCGTTCTTCGGTGCCCTTCGGGATTTCTATCTGATAGGCAGGGGTCTCGTATACGCCCACGACGCGACCGATGGCCAGCTCGCGCACCTCAGCCGTCTCTCCGGGGACCTGCAGCCAGGTTCCGGTGGTCTGCTCGATGGCCAGCGCGGCCGCGAGTTTGAGGGCCTGAGAAGTTGCCTTCGCACCGCAGTAATACGTTGCGATGATAAAGCGATCTCCATCTAAAGCCTCGGGGAACTGAATGATAATGGGATCTAAGTACATTATTCCACCTCCACTGGTTGTTGCTGGATATTTCTAAAATCATCTTAGGGCAACGCAGTGGAAATGGAAATAAAGAAAATATTTTCAATAACAATCGTCACATGGGTGTGATGTGACGCCAGGCCGGCCGTAGGTCTATAATCCGCCCAAGCGGCTCACAGCCAGGGCCAGTTTATCGTCAATGACAAGGACATCCACCAATCGACCTTTCAGCAGCGCAAGCAGTGTATGGGCCTTTTTGGCTCCGGATGCCGCAATCATCTTGGTCGGAATGCTCCGGTAGACGTCCAGGTCAATGGCCAACGTGCGCTCCTTTAAATCGGTTGGGCACTCCTCTCCATTGGCGTCAAAGAAGCGCAGCATCAGGTCCCCGTAGGCGCCTTTTTCTCGCAGCTCGGCTAATTCTTCTGCCTTCAGATACGCCAACCGCGAGAGAGGCGAATCTGCATTCGGGTACAGCGACCCGGTGCCACTGACGGAAATGGTTACGTTCTTGAACGACTCGAAGATTTGACTGACCCGTTTCTGCGAGGTCAGCATGCGAACCTGCTCGCTCGTATCCATGAGGCCTTCCGAGGCAATCGAATAGTGCTTGCCGCCGAAAGCCATCGCCATGCGCTGTACCAGGGTATTTACGTCCAGGTTGTAGTCGCAACAAGAAAGGCTGCCATGCAGGGTCACGAAGCTAGCGCCAACTTTCTGACATGGGTTGAGATACTGGATCACGTAATACATCGTCCCGCCCCAGGCGATGCCTAATAAATCGTCGTGGGAAAGAACACGCTGGACGTAGCGAGCTGCCTCTAACGCCACCATCTTTTTGGTCTCTTCCTCCTCGGACGACTCTGCCACCTGCCCTTTCAATCGGGTAGCAGGCACCACGATCACTTCCTTGAGCCCGAAATGCGCACACAGGGATTTTTCCAGCTGGATACATTCACAATAAGGGCTGCGGATCTCGATGGAGATGATCCCTTCGGCCTCAGCCCGCTTAAGCAGCCTGGAGACGGTTGCATTCGAGATGTTCAATTCTTCAGCCACTTCTTTTTGTGACTTCTTTTCGATATAGTACAGATGCGCTGTCTTGAGGACGATGCACAGGGATGGGTTAAAAACCTCACTTTTCATGATCTGGGCAGGCTCCCATTCACAGGTCGAATACTGGATCAGTTGTAGAAAGATGAACCCGAAAATGCAAATCTATCCATAACCGTTCAGGGGAAGGGGGAACTTTCATCTCAGGCCGGGTAGTTTCACCTGTAAGATCTAAAACCTATTCTAGCAGGTTGCCGGAGAAGCGACAAGCAAGCGCGATTGAAACCGGAACCCATTTGTACCGGCAGAAATTTTGAACCACCCATGACCCGGCGCCTCGGGGCCAGGCGACTCGCCCGCCCGGGACGCTGCCCCCCAACGCCTGGCACGTTTCGTGGTCGATAAGGCCACGCTCACTCTGCCAGTATTTGCCGTCCCCCCGGATGCCGGCTTATCAAAATCCCCCGCGGCCGTTTTTCAGGGCATCCGGTCAGGCGCGGTACCGGGGCTTATCCCTCGACGGGGGAAACTGGCAGCCGCCCGGGCTCTCACCGCAGCGTTGGAAGGTTCCCTACCCCGGCAAAGGGCTGTTCCCCGCTTACCCGCCCCCGTTTAAAAACCCCGGCCGCCTTTCGGAAAGGCGGCCGGGTGGTGGGTAGCCTGTGATACCAGGGCAGGGCTCAACCGCCGCAGGCCTGGAAAGCCGGCAGATGGCTGTTCAGCGAGGCGCTCTGCAAGCGGTCATACACGTTTAGCAGGTCGCTGTGCGTGGTAACCGCCTTGAGCTCGTCATACAGGGCCCCATCGGCGATCTCGGCCTCCACGCCGGCCTGGCAGGCCGCGCTGAGGTCGTCGAACAGCGCGGTGCTGCTCAGGCCAGGGTTGGCCGGCACGGCCACGCCGTACTTTTCGGCCTGGTAGACCAGGGCATCCACGTGCTGCTGCTCGGAGAGGGCAATGAGGCTAAAGGGAGCCACGCTGCCGAACTGGTCGATCACCGCATTGTACAGGTTGAGGGCGCCGTACTCCTCCAGGATCGCCGTGTGTAAGGCGGACGCTTCGGCCTCGCTCAAGGGAGTCAACGCCAGGCCACTGCCGGGCGCAACCGCCCCGCCGCTTTGGCCATTGCCGCCCCACCCGCCGGGACCACCGCGCCCATCCAGGGCCGCCGCGGCAACGCTCTCGCCCGGCAGGCAGACGGCCAGGCCCAGGGTCAAGACGGCCAGGCCCGCCAGAAGTACTTTCCAGGGTTTCAGCTTGGTATGCATGGGGTTATTTATATCCTTTCCGTATCCTCGGTAATAGTGAAGTCCATCTCAGGATAACGTCCGGATATAAAAGTTCATTGAAGGGATTGTAAAGAATATTTGAAGAAATACAGGAAAAGCACAACTTAACTAACACGCGCCCGGGGCGCGGTCCCCGTCAATCCCAGCTGCGGGTGCGGTTGACGGCTTCCTTGTCGCGGAAGGCCTGTTCCAGGTCCACCTGGTACACGTTGGCCAGGTCCAGCAGGTAGCTGAGCACGTCGGCGAACTCCTCCTCCAGCGACATTTGCCGCGGCCTGGCCTGCTCTTCGTACAGTCCGGCCGCCTTACGCATGGCCTTGGCCAGCTCACCTACCTCTTCCACGAACAGCACGAACTTCTCGGCGGGGCTGTCCCTGGTCCAACCGCGTTCCCGGCACACCTCGTCCAGGTAGCGTTGCAAATCACCCAGGGTGGGGTTGTCTTTTAATTCTGCCAATGGATGGCCTCCTGTGCACAGCCAAGCCCGCCCCGGCCGGGGCGATTTTCTATCCCACCCGCTGCTTTTCGCACGCCAGGATGCGGCGCAGCACGGCCAGGGTGGTGGCGTAAGTCGAATCCATGCCGAAGTAAGACAGCGTGCCGGCCCCCAGGTTCTTGCCCTTGCTCAACGGGGTGTCCGAGGCGTAATGCAGGATCCCCAGGTCGAAGGGGATGTTGTACAGGTTGACGATCTCGTTCACCGGGTGGCGCTCGGGACGGAACATCTCGAACACGCCCGAGAGGTACGGCCCGGCCTCCATCTCGATGTCGGTGTAGCCTTCGCGGTAGATCACGTCCATCACGTGGGCGTTCTGCAAGAAGGTGCCCAGCACGCTGACCGCCTTCTGGTTGTCCAGCACGGTGCCGTACACCAGGTAAGGCGCCACGTCGGCGGCGCTGAAGGCGTTCTGGAACAGATAGGTATTCTGCGAATGCTCGTCCTGCACCACGTTGGGGATCATCACGTCCCCGCGCACGCCGTTGAGCGTGGCGGCCTTGCCCAACACGTAGACCCCCAACACCGGCCCGGCCTGCTCGACCACCTTGGTTAAGATGTCGTAGGCCGCCAGCCCCAGGGGGTAATCGATGTTGAGGACCAGGGCGTTGCTGCGCCGCAGGTAATCGCAATCGCAGTCAGACAGGCGCGGGTCCAGCTGGCCGGGGTCCAGGCGCGCCAGGTCGATGACCTGCGCTTCGATGTCGAAGGAATGGACGCTGGGGATGCGCTGGATGCCCATGCGCTGTTCGTATGCCAGCTGCTCGTCCAGCCAGACCTGCCCTCCCGGCTGCTGCTGGACCTTTTTCAGGATGTAATACAAGAAGTTGCCCCGGTTGGAGGGCACGCTGCGGGCCTTGATCTCGTCCCATTCGGTCAAGAGCAGCTCATCGCCCTGCTGCCGGAGCGACTCGATCAGATCGTCCTGCTTTTGCAGGGCAAAGCCCGAGATCAGGTTGACCAGGCTGTGGGGGTTGCTGGAGACGAAATACACCGGCCGGCGCACCAGCTCCGGGCAGGCGTCTTCGATGTTGTCCCACCAGGCGCGGGTGGCGCGCCAATATTCGCTCAACGCGCCGCCCAGCAGGCGGACGCGCAGCGAGGTCTCCCGGTCGCGGATACACTCCAGGCGCTGGTAAAAATCACCGCCCCACACCAGCTGCAGGCGCTCCAGGTCGTCCACCGGCATTTCCAGGCGCTCGGCCAGGGTCTCGAAGGCCCCCTCCGAACCCATGGCGGCCTGCTCCACCAGCTCAGCAGGGACCTTGCGCAGCAGGAAGTGCAGCTTATTCCACTCCATCTGGTAGGCCGTCAGGCAGGGCACCACGTCGTCAATGTCCGAGCGGCTGGCAATCGTGCAGGCCAGCGTGTCCCGGCCGTTGTAGAAACAGCGCCGCCGGCGGGCGCGAGCGCTGACTTCCTGCCAGCTCTCCACGGCGTAGCCATACTGGCCGAACACCGAGGCCGTCTGGCCCAGGATGACGCTCTGCACGTTGTCGATGCACTCCGGCAGACGCAGCAGGCTGTAGATCAGCGCCGAGGTGTCCGGGAAAGAGTCTCGGGCGTGCGGGTGCAGCAGGGAATGCGTCCCGGCGTGCACTTCTTCCAGGGTGCGGATCTGTACTTCGGCCGTCGAACGCAGCAGGGAATACAGCGTACGCAGGTACAGCTCGATTTCATCGGATACGGTGCTGGGTACTTTTCTCTCCATTCTCCAACCTGTCCACGATTTCCATCATTGTATCATGGCTGTAAGACCCCACCAAATCCAGCCAGGCCGCAACAGGGTATAATCGTATCATCCCAGCCCGAGGATATCCCCATGAGCACATCCAGCCTGTTCGCCGGTAAACTCGTCCGCCTGGCCGCTCCGCTGCCGGAAGACGCCGAGATCATCGCCTATTGGAGCCGTGACGACGAGTACTGCCGCCAGGTAGATACCGCCGCCGCCCGGCCGCTGTCTCCCCAGCAGGCTAACGAATTCAACACCAGCATGATCGCCAGCCCCAACGGGTATCTCTTCCACCTGCGTACCCTGGATGACGACCGGCTGATCGGTTTCGTCGCCATCCATAGCATCGAATGGAACAACCAGGCCGGGACCTTTGCCACCGGCATCTGGGACCCCGAATACCGCGGCAAGGGCTACGGCCGCGAGGCCATCCGGCTGGCGCTCAATTACGCCTTCAACGAGCTCAACCTGTACCGCCTGGGCCTGGACGTCATCGCCGACAATCCCCGCGCCATCCGCGCCTACGAGCGGGCCGGGTTCCAACACGAGGGCGCCCTGCGCGGCGCTGTGTACCGCGACGGCCGGCGCACCGACCGCCTGTTGATGGGCATCCTGCGCCCGGAGTGGCTGGCCTCCCAGGGGCAGGGCGCCTGACGGGCCTGGGCCAGGGAGGGCAGGACCTCGCAATCGCACCCTACCCGGGGCCCCTGGTAGGGTGCGTTGCCAACGCACCTCTTCCCCAGGCTATGCGCACCCCATGGCAAATGGGGCATGCCTGAAATGGAACGGATAGGCCGACAACCCTGGCCAGCCATGTTCGGTCGGGCATACCCCTACGGGGCACTTTGGAAGCCCGACCTGCTAAAAGAGGTGGTTCTGCGGCCTGGGGGGAGACCGGCCTGGCGTAGGCTGGCTAGAGCGTTCCGGCAAAGCACACACCTCT
>JAAZNB010000039.1 GCA_012798515.1 Chloroflexota bacterium | reverse complement strand
TCTGCCAGGGCGCGCATGTCGGGGCTGATGTCCAGCCCCACCAGGGTGGTGCCCTGCGTACGTTTGAGCCATTCCAGCCCCAGGTAACCGGGACCGGGGCCGATCTCCAGGGCACAGCCATGGGCGATGCCGGATTGGATCAGCGCCTGGGTTTCGATCCAGCCCCGGTCGCGCAGGTGGCGCTGCATCTCGTCGTAAGCGGCTACGGTGAATTCACCCTGGATACCATGATCTGTTTCGGGAATGCGTGCTTTGACCATATTTTCCTCCATTCGATTATACAAAGTTTAATATACAAGTTTGTATATAGTGCAAAATAAAAAGAGCTTTCAGTCGTATTCCCCGTTTTCCAGGCTGACCAGCAACCGCCGCGACCATTCCAGTTCGGCCTGTAAGTGGGCATGGGAATGATCGAAGATGGTCTCGGCCAGCCGGGGGACTTCTGCGTTGCTCATCTGCTCCTGGCGATGCTCGCCCAGGTAATGCAGGGTATGCTCCAGGCGGTGGACGCGGCCGCGCAGATAGCCAAGGACTTCAGGTCGCGGCAGAGCGTTCAGGAAGAACAGACACAGGTCAAGCTCGAAATACTGCCGGTCGATCTCCTGCCAGCCCTGGCGCAGCAGGCGGGTGAATTCCTCCCGGCCGGCGGCGGTGATCTGGTAAACGCTGCGCGATGGCCGGCTGCCTTGCTGTTCGGTGGCCACTTTCTCGATGAAGGTCTCTTCGGCAAGCTTGTCCAGGGCGAAGTAGATCGATCCAAAGGCAATCGCGGTCCAGTCCCCCATGTGTTCCTCGATCACTTGCTTGATCTCGTAGCCGTATAGGGGACGTTCGTGGAGCAGCCCCAGGATGACCAGCCGGACGGACAATATCTCACCTCGATGTTGGTTATTATTATTCTAGCTTGTATATTTTAGTTTGTCAAGGGCTGCAAACCGCCACGAATTTCTTGTAAACAGCTTGACATTATAGAACGTATATTCTATAATCAAGACATCCACTTCTTACATATTTTCCAGGGAGGGAAAATGACATACACGTGTGAGTTAATCGAGCAGGATCCCAAGGATGTCTTGTCGATCCGCACCCACTGCCCGGTCAGCGAACTGCCGCAAACGTTGGGAAAAGCTTACGATGCCGTGATGGCCTATCTGGCTGAGTTGGGGGAACAACCCGGCGGAGCGCCATTTGTGGGCTATTTCAACATGGATATGCAAAATCTGGACATCGAGGCCGGGTTCCCCGTGGCGCGGCCGCTGCTGGGAAAAGGCGAGATTCAACCCGGGACGCTTCCGGGCGGCAAGGTGGTTTCGTGCCTGTACACCGGGCCTTACAGCCAGATCGAGCCGGCCTATAATGCTTTGATGGCCTGGTTCCCGGCCAACGATTGCCAGCCCACCGGCGTTGCCTACGAATTCTACCTGAACGATCCGGAGAACACACCCGAAGCGGAGCTGCAAACGCTGATCACGATGCCGGTGAAGTAAGGCCGGCGCGGTCCCCGGGAGCGGCCGGGAACCCCCGGCCGCTCGGCGGGCCGCGGGTGTATGGCGAGAGGCACTCCCCGTCTTTCTGACCGCGGGTGTCCCTTCCCCGGGCTGAAACCGGGTGGTATTCGAGAAAGACAGGAAGGTTTTACATGGAAAAGTCGTTGGATGTCCGCATCATCGAGCTGCCGCCGGCGCAGGTGGCGGCAGCCGTGGCGCTGGGCCCTGCGCCGGAAGCGCGGGCCATCCAGAAACTATGCGCCTGGGCGGAGGAGCACGACCTGTTGGGCAATCATCAGGGCCGCGTGTTCGGTTTCAACAATCCTGACCCGGCCCCGGGAACGTCTGAGTATGGCTACGAGGTCTGGATGGTGGTTGCCCCGGGCGTGCAGCCCGGAGATGAGGTCACTCTCAAGACCTTTTCCGGCGGGCTGTACGCGGTCACGCGTTGCACGGGGGTAGAAAACATTACCTCGACCTGGCAGGCGCTGGTGGATTGGCTGAAAAGCAGCCCGTACCAGATGGGAGGCCACCGCTGGCTGGAAGAGCATCTCGATTTTCCGGCCGACGCAGGGGACGATTTTCACCTGGATCTCTGCCTGCCGGTAAAATGAGCCGGTGATGTGGGCCGCGCTGCGGGTCATCCCGCAGGCAGAAGGTCCCAAGATGAATCCAGGGTTGGTCGCGGCGTGGCTGCAACCAACCCTGGATACGTTTATCCCGGGTAGAAACCTAGATTTTACTTCCCGATCGAAAGGCTTTTCTTCTCTAAACGTTCGTTGAAGCGGGATTGGTCGATCACGAACCGCTCGTGTTCGCCTTCGGCGATCTTATCCACTGCATCCCAGGCTTCGACCTTGAAACGCAGGCGCCGCCCGTCGGCTTCGAGCAGTTCGGCGCGGAAACGGGCCGGCATGCCCACCGGGGTGGCCGCCAGGTGGCGGATGTTGACCAGCGTGCCCACGCTGCTCTGGCCTTCCCCCAGGAAAGGCAGGATGGCCTGATGGGCGGTGCGCTCCAGCAGACCAACCAGTCTGGGCGTGCTCAAGACAGGCGGCAGGCTTTCGCCGCCGGAGGCGCGAGCGGTATCTTCTTCGCTAACAATAATACTGTGTTCTCCAACCAGTCCAGGTTCGATGGCCATACATATACTCTCCTTGCGCAATTTGACGGACTGATTGTAACCTCAAACAGGTTCCCATGGCAAAAATGCGAGCTTCTCGAAGGCCTGTCCCGGGCGTGCCGAGAGGAGGGCCTATTCCTCCAGGGCCATGGCGACGATGAAGAAATAAACGGCGCGAGCGGCTTTGACGGTGAAAGCGGCCAGCAGCTGCGAAGTGTTGAGGGCGAAACGACGGCTGCCCTTCCACGTGGCGGCGCCGGTATGGACCGCGAAGGGGAAGGCCCGGCGATGCATCCAGTGGGCCAGGCGCTGCGGGCGCAGGGACTTCCAGGCGGCCTGCCGGCGGGCGGCCGAGGCGTGCATGCGGATGGCGCTCTTCATGGAAAGAGCCGTGATGTGGGCCATGATGCGCTGCGTCACGTATTGGACTTGTTCCCGGTCTTCGACATTGCCCTGGAAGTGGAGCGGGGCGCCGACGGTGACGGCATAGGGCCCGTCCATGTACCAGGTGCCCACTTCATTGGTCCCCTCGACTTTGGTCTCGATACGGTGCAGCCGGCCGGCGTCCAGGGAGATGCCGATAGGCACCACCGGGGCGCCGCTCATCAGCGCCAGGCGGGCGGCGCCGGTGCGCGCCCGGTGGAACCCGCCGGCCGGGCTGATCAGCCCCTCCGGGAAGATCACTACCGTGCGGCCGGCCTGGAGCATGCGCAGGGCTTCATCCAGGGCGGCCTGGCCGCTGCCCGGTACGACCGGGATGTGACCGGCCAGGCTCAAGGAACGGCCGACCAGGGGAACTTTGAACAGCGTATCCAGGATCAACATGCAGGTGCGTTCTTTGAACAGCGTGGCAACCAGGATCGGGTCGGTGCTGCTGGGGTGGTTGGCGACCAGGATTTTGGCTCCGGCGGGGAGTGGGCTATCGCTCTGGAGGTCAAACTGGAAGAGCAAGGGGGCGAACAACTTGGTCAGGGTGCGACCAATCCAATACCAGATTGCTGGAATCATCGGCTGCCTCATCAAAGGAACAGACCGGCGGGCTGCGCCGGGATCATGTTTGCCAGACTGGGAGGGTTCGCGTTTTCTGAAATGGAGAGGGCCGCTCTGAGGGTGTCGCGACCAGGAGCGAAGAGGAGAGAACCACTGCGCCGGGCATACGAACAATACAACACCGTTAATAAATCCGGGTTACTGCTTGCAGTAATCATGCCAGCACAATCTTAGCAGAGAATCGCCGCCCCGGGCTTAAGGATTCTGTAGATCTTGGTAAAGCCCCAGGAACGTAACCAGACGGGGGAAGAGGGGTTATCCCGACCTCCGCCGGGGCAGCCCAGTATTCTTCACCAGGGGCTTTGCAGGATTGTAATGTTTTTAGGGGCCAAGATGCGGTACTATATTCGTGAATAAGGTCTTATTCGTGCAGGTACTCCTAAATCAATAATGGTAGGCTAGGCCCTTCAAACACTGCGGTACATTGCGTACCGCAGTGTTGATTCTTAACTCATTCCCCGTACAAATTTCAATCCACGTGCCGGGCGCATCAAGAATGGAAGGCTCCAGAGCGGGCTTTCTGGCGGAGCCCAATTTGTCCAGATGACTGGTATTGTGCTGGATTGTTCGTTACAATAGGAGTGCTCCCTGAACAACATGCCTGCTGCCGGAAATACACCGGTCTGATTTAATCGTCGCCAGCGATTATTACCGGTTTTCTATGCTTTCAACAGTTACTGGTCACGGCCGTTGTATGGTCGGTTAATGGAGGTCTAGCAATGTCCGATGCCGTGAATGAAGATTTCTTCAGCGTTTCATTGACGCCCACCAGCCGGTTCTGTTTTGCCAGTGTGGAAGACGGTCGTGCTTACCTCCAGAAGAGTGATGAATTTTCCCAGCACATGACGCCGCTCGAACGGGCTGCCCGGATGCGCCTGACACGCCCGGTGTCGGAGCGTGAATTCCTTGCCTTTGTCGCTGAGAGTGTGTGCGCCTGGGAAGCGGAAGAGGTGCGCACGATTGGCGTAGTGGCGCAAAACATCGGCCAGCGCCTGGAAGAGCTGCAATTGTGCTTCCCGGAGACCATCTTGCTGGTGAAGACCAGCGGCGAAGAAGAAGGCCAATCTTCCTACACGCGTGGGGCGGCGATCATGCTCCCGCCTGCTAAGCTGGACTATACCCCGGCTACCCTGGAGCGGCTGCTCGTCCACGAACTGTTTCACGTCTTGTCGCGCAGCCTGCCGGCGCTGCGTGAGGCCCTGTATCAGGAGATCGGCTTTCAGTTTTGCGGCGAAATTGCTTTTCCGCCCGTGTTGGCCTCCCGGCGGGTGACCAATCCCGATGCACCCTACAATGATCACTTCATCCACCTGTGCACGCGCGGGCAGGAGGTGGACGTCGTCCCCATCCTGTATATGACCCTGGATTGGAAGAACAAGCCCTATGTGGGTACCTTCTTTGATCACATTAATTATCGTTTCCTGGTCATCGAACGGGACGAACAGGGCTGGCGGCCGCGCCGGCAGGAAAATGGGCATTACCAGTATCTCCAGACAAACAGCCTGGAGAGGTTCTACGAGCAGGTGGGGCGCAACAGCGCTAACGCCCACCAGCCGGAAGAGATCCTGGCCGAGAATTTCGTCGCCCTGGTTCTGCAAGACCCGGCGGTCCCCTCTCCGGAGGTGGTGGCGCGTATGATGGATGTGCTGTCCCGCCCGGCTTTTCGCGGCCCCCTGGCCGGCGGGTAGCCCGGCGCGGTTATCTGGCCGGTTTGCGGGCCAACAGGTAAGCCCGTTGGCTGGGGTGTTCCACGCCGGGGTAAGGCGCCCGGGTGATCGTCTCTAACGTCTCGAACCCGGCGGCCAGCGCATAATTCTCGAATTCATCCGGTTGGAAAAAGACAAAATCGAGCGAAACAGGCTGCTCCCACCACTGGTCCAAGTGGAGGGTTTGTTCTCCGACGTGGAAGGCCGCCAGTAGAACGCCGCCCGGTCGCAAGACCCGGCGCAATTCTGCCAGCGCTGAGGTGACTTCTGCACGGTCCAGGTGGATGAGGGAGTAGAAAGCGGCGATGCCGCCCCAGGATTCGTCCCCGTCGGGCAGGCAGCGCATGTCGCCCTGGTGGAAGGGGATGTCGGGGTTGAGCCGGCGAGCCTGTGCCAGCATGCCGGCAGAGAGGTCGATGCCCAGGGCCGGCGCGCCATGATCCTTCAGATAGCGCGCCACCTGGCCGGGACCACAGCCCAGGTCACACACCGGGCCCAGGCCGGCGCACATTTCTACCAGGCGGTCCAACAGCTGGCGGTCGAGCGCTTTGGCAGACAGCTCGGTGTAGAAGCGCCGGGCATATTCCGGCGCGACCGGGTCGTAATCGTTCTGGGGGCGGGCAGGGTTGGGCATGGAAGGGGTTCCGGTGCATGCCGAGTTGGGGAAAACTTACAGGCGGGTCAGCCGGGGGCTGTGGATCATTTCGTAGGCCCAGGCGTGATTGCCCTGGTAGAACCGGTGGATCCATTCCCGGTGTTGGCTCAAGAACTTGACGTTGCTGTAGATGGGGTCGCGGTAGTTGCTGATCCGGCCGCTGTGAATGGCGGTCATTACCTGGCGGATGCCCTGCTCCACGGTCCATTGGGGCACAAACCCCAGTTCGCGCTGGATCTTGGTGCATTTGATGCGGTAGTTGCTGCGATCGACGCTGCATTCGTTGATCAGCAGGTTGGCCGCCGGCACCAGGGCGTGGATCAGCTCACCTACTTCCAGAATGGTGTAATTCTGCTGGCTGGAACCGGCGTTGAAGACCTGATTGCGCATGCGTGACAGGGGGGCTTCGAGCATGGCCTGGACGGCCCGGGCGGCGTCTTCTACGTGGATGAACGTGCGCCACTGGTCGCCGCCGAAGACGGTAATTTCGTGGTCGATCAGGGCCTTGGCGGTGAGCAGGTTGACCACCAGGTCAAAGCGCACGCGCCCCGAAATCCCATACACGGTACCGAAACGCAGGATGCCGGGCGAGAAGGTCTCGCTGGAGAGCGCCATGAGCACCTTTTCGGCAGCGATCTTGCTGCGCGCGTACAGCGAGACGGGACGCAGTTCGGAGTTCTCGTCCAGGTCTTCATCGCTGGCGCCGTATACGGCGCCCGTGCTGGCCAGGATAAAACGGCGCACGCCCATGGCGCGCGCCGTTTCGGCCAGCTGTTGAGTGGCGATCAGGTTGGTTTCGACGGTCAAACCCTCGTCCAGGTCACAGGCCGGGTCGCCAACGATGGCGCCCAGGTGGACGACCGAATCGACGTCTTGCAGAGCGGTCTGGATGGCGCCAGGATCGCGAAAGTCGCTGCGCACCAGCTCCAGGCGGGGGTGCTGCATCCAGGGCTGGATGGGTTCGGCTCCATACATGAACACGTCCAGGATACGCACGATTGTTCCCTGGTCGAGCAGCATGGGCAGCAGGGCTGAGCCGATAAAGCCGGCTCCGCCGGTTACCAGCACCCGCTGTGGTTGGTTGGATTGATCCGATTCGATCACCTGGCTAAGGTCCTTGTCATTCTATTGTGCCCTGGCGTGCCGGGGGCCCAGCCTCACGAACGCTGCTGCTCCCGAATCTGGGCCGCGTGCTCGTGAATGTTCTGGACGGCCTGGCAGATCTTCATCGCCGTTTCGTTTTCCATATTGGACCAGATCGGCAGGCTCACGCTGTAAGTGGCCAGCCAGTTGGTGTTGGCCAGGTCCGTGTCGTCTGCGTAGTGGGCGTAGGCCGTCTGGCGGTGCACCGGCGGGTCGTAGTATTTGCGCGTATCGACGTTTTCGGCGGCCAGCGCCTGCATCAAATCGTCCCGTTCCAGGCCAAAGGTCTGGGGATCGATGGTGATCGAAAAATCTTTGTAAGAGTTGCGGTTGCCCGGCCGTACTTCCTGGAAGTGGACCCCCGGCAGGCAGCCGAGCAGTTCGTGGTAGATGGCCACTGTCTCGTTGCGGCGCTGGGCGGCTTCTTCCAGGCGCTGCAGGCTGTGCAGGCCCATCAGGGCGTTGATTTCCGGCATGCGGGCGTTGATGCCGGCGAAAGCGCTGTCGTAGCTGCCGCTGTTGCCGTACTCGCGCCCGATGCGGATCTTGTCCGCCAGGTCGTCGTGATTGGTGGCCACAATGCCGCCCTCGCCGGCGATCAGCAGCTTGGTGGGACTCAGGCTGTAGACGTGGGCGTCGCCCTGGCTGCCGACCGGCTTGCCCTGGTAGAGGGCGCCGAAGCCGTGGGCAGAGTCGAAGACGAGCTTCAGCCCGTGGCGGTTGGCCACGTCTTGCAAGGCGTCAATGTCGGCCGGGTTGCCAAAGTTGTGGACCGCCACGATGGCGCTGGTTTGCGGCGTGATGGCCGCTTCGGCGGCGGCCGGGTCGAGGTTGGTGGTGCCGCGGTCCACGTCGGCAAAGACGGGACGCAGCCCGGCCCATACCAGGGCGCTGACGGTGGCCATGAAGGTAAAACTGGGAACGACTACGTCGCCGGTTAAGCCCAGGCCTTTGTAGGTTAGCATCAACCCGGTGGTGCAGCTGGATACGGCCACAGCATGGCGGACGCCCAGGTGTTCCTGCACGGCCTGTTCGAATGCGCGCAGGTGCTGCCCCTTGGTAACCATGCCCGATTTTAATATCCCCTGTACCTCGTCCGACATTTCGTTGAAATCAGGCAGCACGGGCCGGACGATGTTGACTTTTGCAGCGAAAACTGGTTGACCACCCAGGATCGCCGGCGAGTTCTTCATGAAAATCCTCCGCAGGATGTTTTTTGAGAGCCATCGAAAGCAAACCGCCGCACGGGGTACCGTGCGACAGTATCACATTATAGAGGGCAAAGCGGGATTTGACAAGTTATGACCGCAAAAGGGACGGAGGAGGCGCACTTTTTCGGAAAAACAAACCGTCCCCGGCCGGGGTGGCGCCGGGGACGGTGGGATTGAGCCGTCTGGAGGACGGGTCAGTGCTGGAGCAGCAGGGAGTCGATGGCCACGGTGAGCTGGCTCAGGTTACTGACCTGGAAGATGCGGCTGCACAGCGGGGCGTATTTCAGCATATCGCTGTCGCCATAACCCCACGACGTATTCGCCTCGGGGTTGAGCCAGATGGTACTGCGGCTGCGATGGGCGATGTCGCGGAAGACTTCCAGGCGCGGGTCGTTGTAATTGTTGCGGGCGTCACCCACCACGATCAGGGTGGTGCGGTAGTCCACCGTATCCATAAAGCTGTGGGTGAAGTTCTCCAGGCTGTGCCCCAGGTCGGTGTTGTAATAGCCGGAGGGCATGTCGTTCAAGATCTCTTCCACGGCCTCGTACGGCTGGCGGCCATCGAAATACGCGGAGATGTACTTGAGGTCGTCGATGTAGGCGAAGGCGTGCGTCTTGCTGATCTGGTCCTGGATGGCGTAGATCATGCTCAACATCAGCTCGGAGCAGTGACGCATGGAGGTGCTCAGGTCGCACAACACCACCAGCTTGGGCTTGAGCACGCGATCGCGATGCTTGAGCTGGATGGGCACATTGCCGTGTTTCAAGTTCGACCGCAGGGTGCCCTTGACGTCCAGCTGCCCACTGCGAGCGCGTTTCAGACGCAGGGCCATGCGTGTGCGCAGGGCAGCGGCCAGGCGTTTGATCTCGCGCCGCAGGGACTGCATTTCTTCTTCGCTCAACGCCGAGAAGGGGCGGTTGAACAAATCATCTAACGGTTCGCGGCGGGTCTGCTCGCTCAAGTTCTCGGCCAGCCGCTGGCCGACATATTTCTGGATCTGTTCTTTCATGGCCTGCTGGTTGGCGGCCATCATCTCTTGCAGCTCGTCCAGTTTTTGCTGGTTTAGGCCCATTTCCGCCAGCATGCGCATCAGGTCCTTCAATGCCTGTTGCACGGCGCGGAACTGGAGCGCCTGTTCCATTTTGTTAGAGAGCCACTGCTGGTTGCGCAAATCTTTCATGCGGCTCAGGTTGACCTGGGATTCCAGGCGGCGAAGCTCGTCGCGCGTGAGGGGTTTGCCCTCCAGCATTTTTTGCAGCATCTGGCGGATCTGTTCGGTGTACTGGCGCAGCGCTTCGGAGATCATCTGCGCCTCCTCCTCGGTCAGGTTCTCGGAGGGGTTGTTCATGGGTGGCGGCGCGTCGGCAGCCTGGAAGAAGAGGGGGAAGAGCTGTTCGAAGCGGGGGACGTCGGTGTTGTCTTTGATCAGCGTGGTGCGCAGGCTGGTGCGGAACACGTCGCGGTCACGCACGCCGGTCTGTTCGATGGCCAGAAATGCATCCGCGCTCTCGGCCAGGCTGACACGGATGCCGCTGGCCCGTAGCGCGGCAATGAATTGAACAATTCTTTGGTCCATATGCATACCTGTAATTTCGTCTCGATAGGCGGCCGCTGCCGGTTGGTTTTTCGTCGGGAGGAGGGGCGGCTGCCCTGAAAATCGACTTACTGGTGCCAGGGACGTATGTCCAGGTCGCTGTTGCGGTGGTTGTTGGCCGGGGTGATCAACTGGCGGCGTGCCCGCGCCAGGTCGGTCTCATGCTTGAGCAGCACGCTCAAGGTCGTTTCCAGCGTTTCCTGGTCCAGGCTCTTGGCGTTCAAGGCTACCAGGGCGTGGGCCCAATCCAGCGTCTCGCTGATGCTGGGCGATTTGCGTAGGTCCATGGCGCGCAGCTGTTGGACCAGCTCGACGGCCTGGCGGGCCAGGCGCGGCGCCAGCTCGGGGACGCGTAATCGCACCACGGCCAGCTCCTGCTCGATGTCGGGGTAGTCGATGAACAGGTACAGGCAGCGCCGTTTCAGCGCCTCACTCAACTCGCGCGTATTGTTGCTGGTCAGCACCACCAGGGGGCGGTGAATGGCCTGCAGGGTGCCGATCTCGGGCACGCTGACCTGGAAATCGCTCAGCACTTCCAGCAAAAAGGCCTCGAACTCGGCGTCTGCCCGGTCGATTTCGTCGATCAACAAGACCGTGGGTTGCGCGGATAAGATTGCCCGCAGCAGGGGCCGCTGCAGCAGAAAGCGCATGGAGAAGAACACGTCTTCTTCGTTGGCCAGCCGGTCGGCGGCGTCTTTCAGGCTGCCGGCGGAGGTCAACGATTCCTGGATCTTGTCACGCAGCAGCTGGGTATACAGCAGCTGCTTGGCATATTCCCATTCATAGAGCGCCTTGGTTTCATCCAGGCCCTCGTAGCATTGCAAACGGATCAATTCCCGGCCGGTGGCGCCGGCCAGGGCTTTGGCCAGCTCGGTTTTTCCGACCCCGGCCGGGCCCTCGGTCAGCAGCGGCTTGCCAAGCTGCTGGCTGAGGTATACGATGGTCGCAATTTCATCGCTGGGTATGTAATTCTGTCGGTTGAGGGCCTCTCGAACGTCTGGTGGAGACCCAAATACAATATAGTCAGCCATATTGAATCCTTCTTCGTTAAATCAATCGCTGTGCCGGTTTCCCGTTTCCGGATTTGTCCTGGCTCCCCCTCCCGGTTCTATTCTAGATATTGTTTATCAGTATACTGTAATTCAGAGGAGAATTCCAGCCGTACGGCTTTTTCACATGCAATATTAATTTAAGTATGTTATCCTAGGCGGAAAGATAAACACATATAAACGATCTATATTATCTGTAATCGGAAGGGCTAACGTGAGCCGACAGACCAAAACCCTCAAGAACCGCCGTACGAGTAAGGGCCTTTCTCCTTACTGGATCTGGGGCGGGGCCGGTGTGGCCCTGCTCGTCATCATAGGCATCTTTGTCCTGACGCAGCAAAACGCGCCGCGTCTCGAGCCCTGGCAGACGTTCGTGATCGATTCGCGCGACCACGTGCGTTCGGACCAGCCCCCGGGGCCCTATGCCAGTGACCCTCCGACCGGCGGTAAACATTTCGAATCGCCCCTGCCGGCCGGGTTTTACTACCCGGAGGAAGTGGCCAATCTCCCTCCCTACCCCGAAGGCTACCTGGTGCACAGTATGGAACATGGTTACGTCATCTTCTGGTACAACTGTGACGCCGACCCGGACTTGAGCTGCACTCAGCTGCAGCAGAGCATCCAGCAGGTGATGGACGAGTACGGTGGGGATAAGCTGATCGCTTTCCCCTGGGCTTCCATTCAGGAGCCGCTGGCCATGACTAGCTGGGGGCGTTTGCAGCGCTTCCAGGCCATCGACCTGGATGCGATGCGCTACTTCGTCGAGTCCAATCGTTACAAGGCTCCCGAGCCGAACGGGATGTGAAATGCGCCCCGTGGGTGCATGAATTGCCTGGTTGCCAACGCCCTCGTCCCACGACGAGGGCGTTTTTGGGCGGCCGCAGGGCAAACGTATCTACATTGCCCGGAGAAAAAATGGTTGGATGCGTTTACCTTGTGGACGGCCGGGTGAAGGGTTTGACAGCCTTGGTGGGACAGGTATAATACCCTGCATACCAGTCAACTGAGTTACTGCCGTGGCGCCTGGTTCCCCGGATGGACAGGCACAAAAGGCGAAGCCGGTGCAAGTCCGGCGCTGACCCGCAACTGTAATCCGGTTTTTCGGAAAGCCAGGTCGCCCACCCCGGCAAGTCGTCGAATCCTCGCGGCAGGGATGGGTGAAGCATGAACTGGTACACGTTGGCCCTGCACGATTGTGCCGGGCATTTTTAATCCTCGATCCTGTCCGCATAACCTGGAGTAATGATGCGTTTTCCTTTGATTCCCCCTATTGATGAAGATAGTACCGCGGCGGCCCGCCGGCGCCAGCAAGAACTGACCAAGCCGGCCGGCAGCCTGGGCGAACTGGAGGAGCTCTCAGTTCGCCTGGCGGGGATGACCGCGACGCCGCGTCCCCGGCTGGAACGCAAGGCGGTCATCCTCATGGCTGCCGACCACGGCGTGACCCGTGAAGGCGTCAGCGCCTATCCGGCTGAGGTCACTCCGCAGATGGTGCTCAACATCCTGCACGGCGGCGCAGCGGTCAATGTGCTCGCCCGCCAGGCCGGGGCGCGGGTGATGGTGGTCGACGTGGGCGTGGCGGCCGACCTGCCGCCGGTCGAGGGGCTGCTATTGCGCAAGGTGGCTTATGGCACGCGCAACCTGGCCGTGGAGCCGGCCATGATCCCGGCCGAAGCCGAAGCGGCATTGGAGGTCGGCCTGGCTGTGGTGGAAGCGGAGTGCGAGCGCGGCCTGGACCTGGTAGCCACCGGGGAGATGGGCATTGGCAACACCACGGCCTCGGCTGCCATCGTGGCGGCCATCAGCGGGGCGTCTGTAAGCCAGGTGACCGGGCGCGGCACGGGCCTGGACGACGGTGGACTCCAGCGCAAGGTCGCCCTGATCGAAAAGGCGCTGGCCATGCACAATCCCGACCCGCAGGATGCCATGGACGTGCTGTGCAAGGTGGGCGGGTTGGAGATCGCCGGGCTGGCCGGGGTCATCATCGGCGCCGCCTCCCGGCGGGTGCCGGTGGTGCTGGACGGTTTCATTTCCGGCGCCGCCGCGCTGGTAGCGGTTGGATTGGTCCCTCAGGCCCGGCCGTACCTGATCGCGGGGCATCTTTCGGTGGAAGGCGGCCACCGGGTGATCTACGATACCCTGGGGCTGCGCCCCCTACTTGATTTGGATCTGCGCCTGGGCGAGGGCAGTGGCGCCGTGTTGGCATTTCATCTGGTCGAGGCCGCGGCGCGCACCCTGGACGAGATGGCCACCTTCTCCGAGGCCGGCGTGAGCGACAAGACGCCATGAAATATTTGCGCCTGGCGCTGGGATTTTTAACCGTGCTGCCCTCGGGTGGTTCACAGCCGCTCGCACCGGGCGACCTGGGCCGCGCTGCGGCCTGGTATCCCTGGGTGGGACTGCTGTTGGGGGGGCTGGTCGCTGCTGTACACGCGGCCCTGGGACAGGTCTTTCCGCCCCTGCTGGCAGCCGCCCTGACCGTGGCGGCCTGGGCCGGGCTGACCGGCGGGCTGCACCTGGACGGCCTGGCCGATTGCTGTGACGCCCTGCCGCACCCCTCGAGCCCGTCGCGCCGCCTGGAAATCCTCAAGGACTCTCGCCTGGGCAGTTTCGGTGGGATTGGGCTGAGCCTGTTCTTGCTGCTCAAAATAGTCGCCCTGGCCTCGCTGCCTTCGGGAAAGGCTGTTTGGGCGATCTTGCTGGCGGCGGTATGTGGGCGCTGGCTGCTCTTGCCGGCCGGGCGCCAGCCGGCTGCCCGCCCGGGTGGGCTGGGGGCCGATTTCGCCCTGGGGCTGCGCACCGGGCACTTCGGGCTGGCGGTTGTGCCGACCCTGATATTGGCCGGGCTGGCGGGTGGGCCGGGTTGGCTGGGCTTGCTCCTGGCGCACGGGACGGCGGCCGGCGTGTTTGCCCTGGCCCGCAACCGCCTGGGCGGCCTGACCGGCGACGTGTTCGGCCTGACGGTGGAGACCGGCGAGCTGGCCGTGCTGCTGGCGTTTTGCCTGCGCATCCCTGCGATAGGAGGCTGACCTGATGAAGACCGATCTGGCATTCCCTTTTCGCCTGGGGACGACCTCTTACATCTTGCCGGACGAGATCTTGCCCAACGTGCGTTTCCTGGCCGGCCAGGTACAGGACGTGGAACTGGTGCTGTTCGAGGTGGATGACGGTCCCAGCAACCTGCCCTCGGCGGCCGAGATTGCCAAGTTGAATGCCCTGGCGGCGGAGCACGGGTTGAGCTACACCGTGCACCTGCCGCTGGACCTGCGCTTGGGAGAGGGCGGGAGCGAGCAGCACGTGTCGCTGGAAAAGGCCCGCCGGGTGATCGAATGCACCCGCCCGCTCTCACCCTGGGCCTACGTGCTGCACCTGGACGGGCGCCGGGTGCAGCATGGCGCCGGTTCTGCCGCCTATGCGGAATGGGTCGAGCAGTCCCGGCGCGCCCTGGAGATAACCGCGGCCTGGGCGGGGGAAGCCGGGCGCCTGGCGGTCGAAAACCTGGAAGGCTACCCGCCGGACTTCTGGCAGCCGGTGTTGGAAGGCTGCGCGGCCGGCCGCTGTGTGGACATCGGCCACCTGTGGCGGGACCATCTCGACCCGCTGCCCTGGCTGGCGCAGGCGCTGCCCCGGGCGCGCGTGCTGCACCTGCACGGCGTGGGACAGCGCGACCACCAATCCCTGGCGTTCACGCCACCCCAGGAACTGGACCGCCTGGTGGCTTTCCTGCTGCACGTAGAATCTCCCCCGAATGGGGCTTTCCCCTGCCCGGAGGGCTATGGCGGCGTAGTGACCCTGGAGGTATTCAATGAATCCGATTTCCGCTCCTCGCAGGCGGCGCTGCTGGCCAGCCTGGAACGCGTGCGGCAGGGGAGGTGACCCGTGGGCAGCCGGCTGACCTTGATCCTGGGTGGAGCGCGCAGCGGCAAGAGCACTTATGCCGAACAACTGGCGCAGGCGGCCGCGGCAAGCGGCCAGGCGGTGTTGTACGTGGCCACCGCCGCGGCGCTAGACGAGGAAATGGCGCAGCGTATCCATGCCCACCAGGCCCGCCGCCCGGCGAGCTGGGAGACGCTGGAGGCGACCCGAGAGGTGGGCGCGGCCATCGCCAGGCGGGCGCCGCAGGGTTTCGTACTGCTGGACTGCCTGACGCTGCTGGCCAGCAACGCGTTGCTGGCCCTGCCCGAAACGGCCGGCCAGGATGCCTACCAGGCGGCGCTGGACGCCGAGGTGGAGGCGCTGCTGGCGGCTTTCGCCGCCGCGCCGGGGGAATGGGTCATCGTTTCGAACGAGGTGGGGCTGGGGCTGGTACCGCCATACCCCCTGGGCCGGTTGTACCGTGACGGCCTGGGGCGCGCCAACCAGCGCCTGGCCCAGGCGGCCGGGCGGGTGCTGTTCATGGTCGCCGGGCTGCCCATGACGGTCAAAGGCTGAGCGGAGGATCCGCCCGCGCCGGGCGCGGCAGGGTCGTTGCGCCAGCGCAGAAGCTAAAGGCGTGAATTCGGGATAAGCTGGAGAAAAGCACAGGCAGGGAAGTTAATATAGAAGATCCCCGGGATAGGTCCCGGGGATCTTGGCTTTATGGCGTGGGGCTGGCGCTGGGGCTCGGACTGAGCGAGGGCTGGGCGGTGAGGGCAGTGGCCGTCGGGCTGGGCGTCCGGGTGGCGGGCAGCGTGCGCGTGGGGGTCAGGGTGACCGGGTGGAGGTAGATCTCCGGGATCCAGCCGATGCGCCCGTCGCCATCGATGATCTCGACCCACACCAGACCCTGGTAAGTGGTCTCGCCGTACAGCACGCGGACCTCCTGGCGGGAGCGCAGCGCGCCGATGACCGGGCCGCCGGGGGACTGGTAGATCTGGATGGCCGGCAGGGCGGGCACGACGATCTGCGCCTGGGCCGGCGTGGCCGTGGGAGAGGCGGTGGCAGTGGCGGTGGGCAGAGGGGTGCGCGTGGCGGTGGGCGTCGGCGAGGGCAGGGCCGTGTGGGTAGCCGTCGGGCTGGGCCCGGGCGTGGGGGTGTAGGTGCGGGTCGGCGTGGCGGTCGGCGTGGGCGGGATCAGCGGGTCCAGCTGCTCGGCGAAGATCTGGTTGACCTTGAGTGAAACCGGCTGGTTGATGGCGTCCACGATCACTTTCTGCAGGGCGATGACCTGTTCGTAGCGGATGGTGGTGTTGGTCTGGACGGTGAGGATGATGTCCAGGGTATTGCCGTCCCGGTTGATCTCCATGCCGGTCAGGTCGGCGCCCCCCCACTGCACGATCTCGTCGTTGACCACGCTGTCGACCAGGCGGTTCTCGGTGGCGTCGGAGAAGAACTGGATGCTGTAATAAGAAAGGGGAATAAGCAGCAGGACGGTGGGAATGGCCGAGAGCAGCAGGCTGCGCGGGATGGTGTTGTGATGATGCAGTTGTATGCCCGATGTGAAGCCACGCAGGAAAAAGACCAGCATGGAAGCAAAGGCGATGGTGACGGCGTTGGTCAGGAACAACAGCACGGCCCCACCGGCCACGCTGCCGTTACCCGTGGCAATGCCGATGCCAATGGTGCACAAGGGCGGCATCAAGGCTGTAGCGATGGCCACGCCGGGCAGCGCCGCGGACAGGTTGGGCTGGGTCATAGCGTAGGCGGCGGCAATGCCGCCGGCCAGGGCGATCATCAGGTCGATGGGCGTGGGCCGGGTGCGGGCCAACACTTCGTGGGGCAGGTCTTGCATGCTGACGAAGGGCAGGTGGTTGTTGACCAGGGTCATCAAGGCTGCCAGTAAGATGGCCAGCACGGCGCCGCGCAGCAGGGCCGACAGGGCGTTGCGCAGCAGGTTAAAATCCCCGGTCAGCGAGCCCAGGCCGAAACCAACGATGGGGGACATGAGTGGGGCCAGGAGCATGGCGCCGATAATGACCGCCGGCGAGTCGGTGATCAGTCCCAGCGTGGCGATGCTGCACGAGAGGACCACCAGGAGAAAATAATCGAAACCGGGGGATGCCATCGGGGTGATTTCATCGATGACGGTTTGTTTTTGATCTGGGGTCAGGGGTTTAACCCAGCCACGGATTTGTTGGGCAAAACTTGCCATTCAGGGACTCCGTCGTGGTTCCTGATCGATACCAGGAATACAGCTATTGGGATGCGCCCATTATGCTGCAAATTGGCCGATTATGCAATTGCCCCGTCATCAGGCCCCGGCCGGGTCTCCGGCCAGGGAATACAGGGCGTCCTCCAGGGACCGGATCACGGCGATGCGTTGGGCGGTGAGCGCCTGTATCTGGCTCAGCAGTTGGGTGTCTTTTGTGAAGCGGGCTGTTTCGGCGGGCACGCCCTGGTAATAGACGATCAACTTTTCCAGGCGGCCGCACAGCTGCTGGGCGTCAGGCGCCAGGGAAGTTTGCTCGCGCGGGTCGCCTGACCGGGCGGCCTGGATGCGTTGGGAGAACCCGGCGCACAGCCGCTGCCAGTCGGACAGGCTCTGGCCGGCCTTGTTTTTGAACCCGCCGCGCGCCATGGGGCGCACGAAGACGGGCAGCTGTTCAAACTCTAGCGCGGTTTGGCGCAAGATCTCTTCCATCTGGTGGGTCAGGGCGGCGATTTGCTCCAGGTCGCCCGAACTGTGCGGGCGAGGTGTGGGCGGAGCGGGCATCTCGATGGCAGGGAGAGGGGTGGCGTGGATCAGCCCGGTGCGTTCGAGCACGCTGTAGCCGTCCACGGTCTCACCGTGGAATTCGCCGGCCAGGACGGCCGCCAGGTAAACGGTGGCCACGCCGGCGTGCTCGGGCGGCATCAGCCCTGCGTAAGCCGGGTGCAAGGACAGGCTGAGGAACTGTTCCTGGGTCATGCCCAGCAGCGGGACCAACCCTGGCGCCGCGGCGCGAATCCCGGGGGTGTCGACCATGCCGGGGGCGAAAGCGATCACCCGGATACCGGCCGCGCCGACCTCGGCGGCCAGCGATTGCGAAAAACCGCTGAGGCCTTGTTTGGAGGCGATGTAAGCCGAAAGGCCGGGCATGGCGTCGGTGGAGACCATGTTGATCACTGTGCCGCTCCCCCGGGCCAGCATTCCGGGTAGAAAGGCCCGGCAGGTGAGGAAGGCGGCGCGCAGGTTGACGGCCATGACCCGTTCCCACAGTTCCAGGCTCATCTCCAGCAAGGGGACGGCCGGGCAGAGGATGGCGTTGTTGATTAACAGGTCCACCTGCCCAAAAGCGGCCAGGGCTTGCTGTGCCAGGGCCTGTACGCTGGCCTCCTGGGATACGTCGGTGGGGATGAAGCGGGCCTGCCCGCCGTGATCCCCGATCTCGACGGCGGCGCTGCGGCCGCTGGCTTCGTCCAGTTCGGCAACCACGACGTTGGCGCCCAGGCAGGCCAGGGCCAGGGCTACCTGACGCCCGATTCCACGCCCGGCCCCGGTAACGACGGCGGTTTGTCCGGACAGCGCCGTGCGGCTGAGGCCGGTTCGTTCGAGCAGGATAGGCAGGGGTTCGTTCATATGTGGGTACTCCAGAGGGCCGGTTCTAAAGACATGAGGTATGGCAATAGTATAACAAACACGGCGGCACAGGGTGAAATATTCTCTCCGGCAGCGCGATAATAATAGAAATTCTCCC
>JAAZNB010000038.1 GCA_012798515.1 Chloroflexota bacterium | reverse complement strand
GCAAACACGTGTCCGGCCGGGAAACCGACCAACAAATTGATGGCGGTGACCGCCAGGGCGATGATCAGGCTGTTGATGATCGAGGGATAGACGAGGGTGCCGCTCATGGTGTATTGGGCCTGGATCATGGCGGTCGAGTCGTCGGGCACCTCACCGGTGAACAAGAAATGGTAGTGGTTGGTCGAAAAGATGCCGGGCGACGGGAAGAAATAGGGCGGTCTGACGGAGAGAGCCGTTTCTTTTTGAAAACTAGAAACCACCACCCAATAGATCGGGGCCAGAATGTAGATCAACACAGCCACACTCGAAAGAATGAGGATGATTTTTTTGGCGCGCATCCGTCCAGAGATCGAGTTAATCATCGTGTTCGTTCTCCCTTTCATGGGGATGTTTTCAGGCTTTTTGCTGGCGACGTTCCGGATTGAGGACCACCAGGTACAGGTATATGAAGGCGATCATGATCAAAGATAAGATGATTGCCATGGCAGACCCGCGCCCAAAGCGAGCGTAGGTAAATGACTCCTGGTAGATCAGCCAGGGCAGCGTGCGCGTGGAATCGCCTGGGCCGCCGCCGGTGATGACAAAGATCAGGCCAAAGTGCAGCAACATGGCAAACATGGTTTGCACCACCAGGGTCATCTGCATCACGGGCATCAGCAGCGGGAGCGTAATCTTCGAGAACGTGCGCACGAGATTACTGCGATCCAGGAGAGCGGCCTCGTAGACTTCGTCGGGGATGGTCGAAAGCCCTGCCGAGAACAAGAAGGCGCTGTAGGGCACCATCTTCCACACGTAGGCGAACCAGATGGCGGCCAGGGCAAACCGCGGGTCCGCAGTGATGGTGATGTAGTTGTCGATCAGTCCCAGTTTCAGTAATAATCCGTTCAAGACCCCAAAGGTTGGGTCGTATATCCAGTTCCAGATCACCGCGCTGGCAACGTTCGGCATGGCATAGGGCAACAAGAGCGCCACTTTGATGATGCTGCTACCGCGGAAGTTCTCATTGATGAGAAAGGCTATGGCGAGCGAAATCACAATCACGGCCGCAACTGCGGCAATGGCAAAGACAATGGTGAGCCAGAGAGACTTGTAAAACCCCGGCGCAATGGTGGATTTGGTGAAGATATCGACAAAGTTTTGAAACCAGATGATTTTCCCTGTCGGAACCCCATATTTAAATTCTTGAAAGGCTAATGAAATGGAGTAAAACAAGGGGAAGGCGATGAATATCAAGACAAAAGCAAAAGTCGGCAACAGCATCTTGTAGGCAAACTGGGTTGTCTGCCGGAACCTTTTTTCTTCATAGCCGGTATTCTTCACAGTCGTGTTGTGGAGCGGTGTAACGGATTGCATGAAGGCCATCCCTTCCCATCAGAAATGGATTGCCGGGTAAGGAGTGGCCAGGCCACTCCTTACCGCGGATAAATGCGTGGTTACCGGTTACTCGCTGCTCAAGTCAATCCACTGCTGAGTGAGGTTCTCAAGGACAGCTTGCGTGGAAGTTTCCCGCAGCAATGCTTTTTGCACGTCTGTGCGCACGAAATTGATCCATTCAGCGAACCAGGGGGCCTGCATGCCCGCTTTCGAGCGGGTCAGCTCTTTCTGGTTTTGCATGATGGTTGTGTCGGCCATGGCCGAGAAGGCCTTCTCGACTTCGGGATCCTGCCACAGTGACTTCACCGAGAAACCGAGCCCGTTCTCGTTCGACCAGCGTTTGACGACGTGGTAATCCGCGACCCCGTCCATGGTGGTCTTGCCGCCGAAGTTTTCGATCAATGCCCAGGCAGCATCGCGGGTGACTTCGTCATCCACTGCGCCATTGCCGAGCAGGTAGAGGCGGGTGAAACCATCGGTTTCGTGGGTGGCGCCCGGCATCATCGAGATTTTGGCGTGCCCGGCGATCTTCGAAATACCCGGGGTGTTGAACTCGAGCATCATGTAGCCGGGGACGATGGCAAAGGCCGCGTCGCCGTTCTTGAAGGCTTCTTGAACGTCCACGGCTTGCATTTCCAACACTTTCTGGGGCATGATCTTGGTGTCGTTCAGGGAGGCGGCCATCCACTCGATCATGTCGTAGACCGGGCCGCTGCTGGTCTCGAAGGTTGGGTTGAACTCTTCGTCGAAATACTGGGCGCCTTCCGAGTAGGTGAGGGCGAAGAAGGCTTCGTCAAACCACGATCCGGCTTTCAAACCGACCAGGAACGGGGTCTGTGTGATTCCCTTTTCCATCAAGGTCTGGGACTGCTGGGTAACCTCGGCCCAGGTCGTCGGAGGGGCGGCGATCCCGGCGTCATCCAACATTTTCTGGTTGTACACGAAGTACATGACGTCCGAGTAATAAGGCAGGCCGTAGATCTTCCCATTGTAGGTCAGGGCGCTGAGGGAGAAATCTGAGATATCGCTGGTGTAGTCCAGAACCTCGGGGTAGTAATCTTCCAGCGGCAGAATCCAACCGGCTTCAGCCCATTTCGCCAGCCAGTGGTCTGACCCGTAAAGGGCATCGAAGGTGCCACCCCCGGCATAGGTGGTGGTGACAAACGTATCGAACTCGCCATAGCCTGAATCGGACACTTCGACGGTGACGTCATAGGCGGGTGAATGTTCGTTGGCCATCCACAGCTCATAGCGGTCCAGGTTTTCGCGCAATTTTTGCGCGTCGTATGTCCAGGCGGCAAATTGCAGCGTGACGGGGCCGAGAGGGCCGGTTTCCGCAGCCGTGCTGGCGACTTCGGGTTCGGCAGGTGCTTCTGCTTCGGTGGGAGCCTGCTCCGTTGGCGCCGCGGTGGGTTCTGTCGCCGGAGCTGGCGCTGCTGGTGCACAGCTGGCAACAAGCAGCGTTAATACAATAACCAAACCAAGTCCGAGCCTTTTCATCGTTCCTCCTGTGGTTAGGTTGGGAGAGGGGGATTAAATTGTCACGAAACTACAGCGATGTGTTATGTTCGAGGGTTAGAGGTCTTTGCGGCCTGTCTTCTCAGAGGCTACTTCTGCCGAGACACCCTGGTGAAGCAGGTCGCGGGTGATGTTTTCCTGTTCCATGATCCTTTCTGCTTCGAGCAGCACTTCTTCTGCGATCTCCTGCGGAATGACCAGGACGCCATCGCTGTCGCCCACGATGAAGTCTCCGGGATTCACACGGATACCGTTGAACCAGATCGGAACCTGCCAGCCGTGCAATCTGGAACGGTAGAAGCCATCCACAGGGCTGCTGAAACGACAAAAAATTGGGAAGCCCATTTTCCGAACGAAGCCGGTATCTTTTGCCCCGCCATTGATTACAGCTCCGCGCACGCCGTTTTTCAGGCACACCGTTGTTGCCAATTCACCCCAAAAACCGGAAACCTGATCGGAGCCCGCATCCACCACGATGATGGCATCCTCAGGGTAGGATTCGACCATTTTCGCGGCGGGTTTATCGCGCTCGTCCGGGAGGGGATCAGAAATCCACTGGACGGTAAAGGCATACCCGGCGACCACACTGCGTTCCAGGTCTTTGGTGATACATTTGATATCGGGGCCCACCCATTGATTATGTAAGCCGCGGGCCTGAAAGATGTCGTTGATGGCCGCTGTATAGATCTTCTCGTAACGGGCCACCATCTCTTTGATCGGAATCGAATATGGGTAAAGTTTTTGGTCCACACGAAGCTCCTTGATTCAAGTTGTTTTTATCGCCCGGTGCTAGATTTCGGCTAATTCAACGGGGCGTCCTGCAACGATGCTCTTTTCGACAGCCTCGGCGGTCTGAGTTGCCCATTGGCCATCCATCCCCGATGGGTATCGGCCATCCAGCTGCACCAGCGAACCACCGTTTTTCAAGAAGTAGACGTTGTGGTAAAAGTCTTTGATCGGATCGACGTAGTAGCCCGATACGGCGCGGTAACCGAACAGGCTTTCCTGGTTCACCAGGGCCCCCAGGTTGGGCGTCACTGTCCCTTGCTCGGTCGAGCAATAGCGCAAACCCCGGTCCTGCCCGTCCAGCTCGACGATGCCATCCGAGCCGACGATACGCAGACCCTGGTTGACCAACGCCTCGAACTGGCCGGGGATGATCCAGTTGACGTCGATGGTGCAGGTGAAACCGTTTTCGAATTCGATCCAGGCGCTGACCGAATCGAACGTGTCGATGTCCTGCGCCTGCAATTTGCCCTTGCGCCCGTGGGCCAGCACGCGCACGGGGTTCAACCCGGTCACCCAGCGGACCAGGTCCAGCTTGTGCACGCCGATGAACCAGAAGGGAGAGCTGTGCGCCGCCCAGTTGCGCAGTAAATTCAGCGGCACGGTGATCTTGTCTTCCATGTAGGCGTAGGCGTGGTAGGGCCGGCCGACCAGCCCGGCCCGGACCTGGCGCATGACCTCGGCGTTGTACACATCGTAGCGTTTGTGGAAATCGACGGTCAGCAGCAATCCGCCACTTTGGGCGGCGGCGACCATCGTGCGGCAGCCGGCGGTGGTCAGGTCCAGGGGCTTTTCAATCAGTACGTGCTTACCGTGATCCATGGCGTATAACGCCACTTCGCGATGGAGATGGTCTGGGGTCGCTACTGTCACAGCGTCCAGGTCTTCATCGCGGATCATTTTTTGAAAATCGGTATATTTTTTGATCCCATAAGCCTGGGATTGTTTTTCAGCAGTGGGCTCGTACTGGTCGGCAATTGCGACCAGGTCCACTTTGCCTTCGGCCTCGAGCTGTTTCGCGGCCAGTAAATGATAATTGCCCCAGGTCCCCCCACCGATAACACCGACTCGTACGTGCTGATTCTTCATTGCATTGGATCCTTTGTCATGTGAGAAAATGTTGGTGAATCATTTGGGCCGTCGAAACCACGTGGTCGCAGAGAAGGGTGTCTATTCCCTTGTTCCTGACGCGGCTGGCCGGGCCTGAGATCGAGATGGCTGCGATCACCTCTCCTTCCAGGCCAATCACAGGGGCAGCCACACAGCAAATGCCGTTTTCGGCCTCTTCGAGGTCGAAGCCATAACCGGCGGCCCGAATTTTGTCGAGCTCCACGCGCAGCGCATCGGCAGTCGTGAGGGTGTTTTCGGTCAATTTGGGGAAAGTCTGGCGCGCCAGGAAAGCTTCGCGCTCCTGGTAGTCCAGGTGCGCGAGGAGTACTTTGCCCAGTGAGGTGCAGTGGGCTCCCTGGCGGCGGCCGATCTGGGGCGTCATTCTCAACGAATGGTCTAATGAATCGACGTGGTCCACATAAACCAGTTCGAAGTCATCCAGGATACCCATAAAGGCGGTTTCCCCCACGGCTTTGGATAATTCTCCCAGGAATGGATGGGCGCTGCGGATGAAATCGAACTGGTCCAGGACAGCTTTGCCAAACAACAACATACTGGGAGCAAGGCCATAATGCTTGGTGATTCCATTTTGACGAACGGCCTTTACGCCCACCAGGGTCTGCAATAAACGGTGGACGGTGGTGACGCTCAAATCGAGATGGGCGGCGATATCATTAACCCCCATCTCGCGCCGCTGGTCCCGCAGCAGGTCGAGGATTTGAAAAGCACGTTCGATGGATTGGACTGAATTCGTATCTTTCATGTTAGGTTCCTGTAAAATTATGGTATTCCGTATTGTGGAATGCTATTCCGTAATACGGAATTATTATAGCATTTTCTTCCAGGGAGACGAAACTGACATATGTAATGCCGTGGTTGTTACACTTGTCAATGCCCCGCGGCGCGGCGCTCCCACGCCTGGGCTAACCACCGGCGCATACCACGCCGGTGGAGAAACGTGCGTTCGCAGGTTGTGATGCGACCGGTTCAATGACCGGTTGATAGATCCGGGTTATACAAGTCCTTCGCGTAACTGGTCTGTAACGGTTCCCCTGCGAACAGCTTGTAGGTGCGTGGGCTGTCTGCTCTCCGTTCAGCCCGCAAGAAAGTTACCCTGGATAACTCCCGTGCATAAAGCCGATGGGCGAATGCGAATAAATGTGAGACGAAAAAGATTTTGAAGCCGGCCTCCAACAATGCGGCGGTGATCTGCCCGGCAATTTCTGATCCTTCTCGCTCATTGGTCGCCGCGAAAGATTCGTTAAAAAGCAGCAAGGCATCCGGGGTGAGGTGGGTGACGATCTCGTTCATCCGGCTGAGCTCTTCATCCAGTTTTCCGCTGTTCATGGCAGTGTCTTCTTCACGCTTGTAATGGGTAAACAGGCCATCACACACGTTAGCACTCAACGATTCGGCCGGTGCGAACATCCCGCTCTGCATCATCAATTGAGCCAAACCGATGCTGCGTAAAAACGTGGATTTTCCGCCCTGGTTGGCGCCTGTGATGATTACCAGGTTAATGCCAGCCGCTTCCAGGTCGTTGCCGACCACTTTCTCATTTTGGGTTAGCGCCAGGCAAGGATCGTATATCCCTTTGCCGGTGTGGCTGCGTATTCCGGCGGCCAATGGGGTGGGGAAACACACCGGTTCCCCGAGCTGTGTAAGCTGCTGGTAGAGGTTCAGTGATCCGATGTAGAAAGCCAGTTCGGTACGCAGCATGGTGAAGAAACTGAGGATGTGATCACAAGATTGGGCCAAGGCATTGGCGACGTCGTTGATTCCCCGGTCGCGCAATGCGGATAAGGCCCTGGCGCCGGCGTCGTCGCGATCAGCGATGGTAAATGAATATCCGGGGGCCGTTGGGGAGAAGAACCTCTCGAACCACTTCTGTTTTCTATCATCGGGTTGGCGTAGAACGTAATGGATGCCTTTGTTCCCCTTTCCCAACCCGGCGCTGATCAG
>JAAZNB010000400.1 GCA_012798515.1 Chloroflexota bacterium | reverse complement strand
GTCTCACACAGCAAGTAGTGCTGCGCCCGGGGAAACTGCTCCAGGCCGGCGGCGGCCAGCGCCAATGTGACCCTGCCCTGCGCTGCGTCGAAGGGCAGGCAGGCCTGCAAAAGGGGCAGGGCCTTGCGGTCGAGGGATAACACCGGCTCGTGGATGGTGTTGCCGCCGTGCGCCAGCACGTACGCCAGGCGCTCGGGGGGGTGTCCCGGGGCGAGGCTTGCCAGGTCGAAACGGCCGTCTGGCCCGGGGGACAGCATGGCGGTCTGCCAGGCTCCGTTTTCCAGGCGATAGGCCCTGGCGTGGTTTAGGTTGGGTTCAAGAATGAGCATGGTTCACCTCGCCGAGCAAGCGGATCCCTTCCGTGGCAATGACCCATTCTTCATCGGTGGGGATAGAGAGCACCCGCACGCGCCACCCCGATCGGCCGATATCGAAAATCTGGCCGGCCGGCGCCTGGTCGTTGAGGAGCGGGTCGATGCCGATCCCGCACCATTCCAGTCCCCGGCAAGCCGCCTCACGCACCCGGCCGTTCTGGACGCCAATGTCGTCGGTGAAGAGCAGGGCGTCGATCCCGTTGAGTAAAACGGCGAAGGCCCCGATGGTCTTTTTCAGGCGGTAGGTGTAGATCTCGAAGGCCAGCGTGGCGCGGGGATTATTGTCCTCGTCCATGGCGTGTACCAGGTCGCGCAGGTCGCTGGAGAAGCCGGAGAGCCCGATCAGCCCACTCTTCTTGTTGAACAGCTGGTTCAAGCGGGCGGGATCGTAGCCATGCTGGGCGATCAGGTAACCCGGCACGGCCGGGTCGAGGTCGCCGGTGCGGGTGCTCATGACCAGGCCGGCCAGGGGCGAATAGCCCATGCTGGTGTCCAGGGACTGGCCGTTGCGAACCGCTACCACGCTGGAGCCTCCGGTGCCCAGGTGGCAGGCAATCAGTTTCAGGCTCTGCAGCGGCCGGCCGAGGTGCTCGGCGGCGCGCTGGGTGACGTATTGGTAGGACAGGCCGTGAAAGCCGAATTTGCGCAGGCCGAAGTGCTGGCTGAGAGAGGCTGGTAAAGCGTAGGTATACGATTCGGGCGGCAGGCCGGCGTGAAAAGCGGTGTCGAAGGTCAGGTATTGGGGCAGGCCGGGCAGTTCCCGGTCGCAGACTTCGATCACGGACAGCGAGTTGGGATTGTGGATGGGCGCCAGCGGCAGGCACTGCTGGATCCGGGGGCGCACGTCAGGGGTGAGCAGCACAGACTGTTTGAAATCTGAACCGCCGTGTACGAAGCGGTGCCCGATGGCGTGCAGGGGCACGCCCTGGTCGCGGAGATAGCTCAGCACCAGGCCGGCCGCCGTGCGGTGGTCGGGCAGGGCGATGGTGTGCTCATCGTGCCGGCCCCCCAGCTGGTGTTCGATGAAAGCGGGCTCACTGCCCTGGACTCCTACCCGGTGCGCTTTGCCCCGCACGGCCACACTCAGGCCGCCTCCGGGTTGGACGGTAAACACTTTGTAATTGAGGGAAGAGCTGCCGCAGTTGAAGACGAGAATGTTCACATCCCCTCCTGAATTGATGAGGCGATTTTGTAACCACTCAGCCTGAGGTGAATGAGGCCCGAATTTTCCTTCACCCCTGAGCCGTCAGGCGATTTTTCCTTTGTCCTCTGGGTTGGTCTCCTGCCCCGGTGGGAAGCGGTACGCCCGCGCCAGGCCGCCGGAAGCGGTTTCACGATACAGAGAGGGTAGATCGTGCCCGGTTTGCTGCATGACTTGCACCACCTCGTCAAAAGAGACGCGGTGACTGCCATCCGAGAAGAGCGCATAATTGGCGCAGCTTACCGCGCGTGTGGAGGCAAACACGTTGCGTTCGATGCAGGGGATCTGTACCAGGCCATCCACCGGGTCACAGGTCAACCCCAGGTGGTGCTCCAGGCCCATTTCGGCGGCGTACTCGATCTGGCGCACCGTGCCGCCCAGCAGCTGGGTGGCGGCGGCCGCGGCCATGGCGCAGGCGGCGCCGACCTCACCCTGGCAGCCGACCTGGGCCCCGGAGATCGAAGCGTTGTATTTGATCAGGTTGCCGACCAACCCGGCGCTGGCCAGGGCGCGCAGCACGATGTCGTCGGGCAGGTTCATGTAGTCCTGTACATGGTGCAGCACGGCCGGCACGATCCCGGCCGAACCGCAGGTCGGCGCGGTGGCGATGCGCCCGCAGGAGGCATTTTCTTCGGCGACGGCCAGGGCATATGCCGCCAGGTACCCTTTTTGTATGAAGTTCCCACCCGAGAGGGCGGTCTTGCGATAGAAAGCCGAGGCTTTACGCGCCAGGCCGAGGCCACCAGGCAGTACCCCTTCGGCTTGCAGGCCGCGCTGGATGGATGCCTGCATGGCCTGCCATACTTCGGCCAGGTAGCTCCAGATCTGGCTGCCTTCGCATTCCTCGACGTATTCCCAGAAGGCTTTGCCGCTCTGTGTACAGTATTTGAGGATCTCTTTCATGGAATGCAGGTTGTACAACGACCGGCGCTCCAGGGGCTGGCCTTCTTCCTGTAATGCGCCGCCCCCGATGCTGTACACCTGCCAGCTGTCCAAGACCTGGCCCTGGCCATCCAGGCCCTCGAAGCGCATCCCGTTGGGGTGCAAGGGTAAGAGGGTGTCCGCTTTCCAGCTCACCTCTACCGGCTGAGGCTGTAGGGCGGCTGTGATGGCCACGTCGGTCAGGTGCCCGCGGCCGGTGGCTGCCAGGCTGCCGTACAGCTCAACCCGATAGCGTTGAGCGCCCGGGCAGCGGGCGTGAAATATTTCGGCCGCCCGGCGTGGCCCCATGGTGTGGCTGCTGGACGGCCCGTGGCCAATACGATACAGCTCGCGTAACGATTCCATATGGATGGAAATTATACTCCAATCCCCGGGGCTTCTATGTGCGCCCAGGGCAGTCACAGGCCTGGCGCCTCCCCTTCTGCCCTTCAACAAGGTACTGAAGAATTCGGGCCATTGGGCCGGATGGGGCGACCCTGGTGGAGCGCCCCGGCGTTTACCCTGCCGAGTAGTCTTCTATATAAAGCACAGATTCCTCCGGCCCGGAGGAATCTGTTTTACGCCGGATCTGGGCCGCCGGGGCTAGATCAGGTTGAGGCCTTTAAGCAGCACCAGCACCACCAGCAGCGGGGCGATGTAACGCACGATGAAGAACAGCGGGCGGATCACCCAATAGTTGTGGATCTGGCCCTGGTTGCTAAGGGCTTCCTGGAAGCGAGAGGGACCCCACACCCAGCCG
>JAAZNB010000399.1 GCA_012798515.1 Chloroflexota bacterium | reverse complement strand
GCCCACCAGATCCATACCGACGAGACCCACCTCGACCTGCGCGGCCGGGGACTGGGAACCCTGCCCGAGACGCTGTGGCAGCGCACGGACCTGCGCGGCCTGTCGGCCGGGGAGAACGGCCTGGCCGTCTTGCCCGCCGAAATCGGCCGCCTGACCGGCCTGGAGACCCTGTTCCTGGATGGCAACCCGCTGACCGGCCTGCCGGAGAGCATCGGCCGGCTGCGCCGGCTGCACACCCTCGACCTGGGGCACTGCCGGCTGGAATCCCTGCCGCCGGGCCTGTGGCGCCTGCGCCGCCTGGCATTCCTCTATCTCAGCGACAACCGCCTGGAGGCGCTGCCCGCCGGGTTGGGCCGGCTGGCGGAGCTGGTCTACCTGGGGGCCACCGACAACCGCCTGACCGCCCTGCCGGAAGAGATCGGTCACCTGGCCGGCCTCAAAGAGCTGCGCCTGTATCACAACCTGCTCACGGGGCTGCCGGAATCGCTCGGGCGCCTGGGCCGCCTGCAAGAGCTGCACGCCTACGACAACCGCCTGGCCGCCCTGCCGGCCGCGTTGGGAGCGCTGAAAAGCCTGCGCCGGCTGGGCCTGCGCGACAACGCCCTCACCGCCCTGCCCGAATCGGTAGGCGGCCTGGCGCAGCTGGTCGAGCTGGACCTGCGCAACAATCGCCTGGAGCGCCTGCCGGAAGCGCTGGGCCGGCTGCCTCGCCTGGCCTTCCTCGACCTGCGCGCCAACCGCCTGGAACGCCTGCCAGATCCTCTGGGGAGCCTGCCCGGGCTGCAAAAGCTGGACCTGCGCTGGAACCGCCTGGATACGGCCCCCGCCTGGGTGGCCGGCCTGGAACAGCGCGGCTGTACGGTGTACCTCTAGCCCATCTGAATGTGATAGAATGTCTCCGAATATAGCCGTCTGGAAGAGGGAGGAGACTGAAATGAACCAGCCAGGACAGGACCAGACCTATTTTGTGTGCGACACCTGTGGGACGCAGTTTGCGGCCTCTGCCCGGCCGCCGCAGCGCTGCCCGATCTGCGAGGACGAGCGCCAGTACGTGGGCTACGCCGGCCAGCAGTGGACCACCCTGGCCGCGCTGCAAGCCGGCCACCACAGCGAGGTGCGCAGCGTTGAGCCCGGGCTGACCGGGATCGGCATGAGCCCCACTTTTTCCATCGGGCAGCGCGCCCTGCTGGTGCAGACCCCGGCGGGCAACGTCCTGTGGGACTGCATCCCCCTGATCGACGAGGCCGCCGTGAGCCAGGTCCGGGCGCTGGGTGGGATTGCCGCCATCGCCGTTTCGCACCCGCATTATTACGCCGCCATGATCGAATGGAGCCACGCCTTCGACGCGCCGGTCTACCTGCACGCCGCCGACCGGGAATGGGTCATGCGCCCCGACCCGGCCATCGTCTTCTGGGAGGGGGAAACCCACCCCCTGGTGGGCGACCTGACCCTGGTGCGCTGTGGCGGGCATTTCTCCGGTGGGACGGTGCTGCACTGGCCGGCCGGGGCCGGAGGCCGGGGCGTCCTGCTGACCGGGGACATTCTCCACATCGTCCAGGACCGGCGCTACGTCAGTTTCATGTATAGCTACCCCAACCTGATCCCGCTCTCTCCCGCCGCCGTGCGCCGGGTGGTGGCCGCCGTGGAGCCCCTGGCGTACGACCGCATCTACGGAGCCTGGTGGGAGAAGATCCTCCCCGCCGGCGCCCGGCAGGCCGTCCATCGTTCGGCCGAGCGTTACATCGCCGCCCTCCAGGCTTGAGGCACAAGTCGTCCGGCATAAGCGCCGGTGGGCCGTGCGGCAGGGTGCGGAGTGGGTGGAGGCACGGTCCCCGCAACTTTCCCACCCGGGATACGTAGATCATCATAGAACCAAGCCAACCATGCTACGAGGAGCAGCCTTTGACCGCCAGCTTGCGCGCCAGCGACTTGAGCAAAAAATACGAAGCCTTTTTGGCCCTGGCCCCGGTCTCTTTTGACCTGCACGCCGGGGAGATCACCATCCTGGCCGGGCCCAACGGCTCCGGCAAGACCACCCTGCTGTCCTGCCTGGCAGGGCTCATCCGCCCTTCCAGCGGCGCGGTGAGCGTGCAGGGCTACGACCTGTACCGCCAGGAGGTCGAGGCGCGCCGCCGCCTGGTGTACGTGCCCGACGTGCCCCGTTTCTACCTGGAACTGACCGCCTGGGAGCACCTGCGGTTCATCGCCATGGCCAACGACGCCCTGCCGGGTTTCGACGAGCGCGCCGGGGCGCTGCTGCGCCAGCTGGGCCTGTGGCAGGCCCGCGACCTGTTCCCCCACCACTTCTCGCGCGGCATGCGCCTGAAACTGGGCCTGGCGCTGGCCTTGATCCGCCCCTTCGAAGTGCTGCTGCTGGACGAGCCCACCTCGGCCCTGGACGTGGAAGGCGCCGGGGTGCTGGTCGAGGAGCTGCGCCGCCTGCGCGGGCAGGGCGCCGCCGTGCTGCTCTCCACCCACGATTCTCAGCTCAATGAGCAGCTGGGGGACCGCCGCCTGTCGATCCACCAGGGCGTGGTCGAGGTGAGCTGAGATGCGCGCCGTGCACTGGGTGCGCTCGCGCCAGGAAGAACGCGAGCTGACTTACTGGCTGTCCCTCGTCTCCTACGATCGCCACGACCAGTCGTTCAATAACCGCGTCTACCTGCTGTATTTGGTCATCTTCTTCAGCGTGTGGGTCTTCATGACCCTCTCGATGTTTGCTTCCGGCGGGGCCAGCCTGTTGGAGCTGCTCGTCCCGGGCGCCCCGGCCCGGGCTGCGGCCTGGATCGAGCTGGCCCTGCTGGGCGCCTGGAGCGCCTTCTGCCTGGCGGGGGCCGTGCGGCGCAGCCCGATCCTCTTTTCGGAACAGGACGCCGTGCTGCTGAGCCAGACGCCGGTCAGCCGCCGCCAGGTGGTGCTGCGCTGGCTGTGGATGCCCTGGTTGGAGAGCGCTATCCCCTTCTGCCTGGCGGCCGTCACCCTGGGCTTTTCCCTGGCCGAGACCTCCCTGCCGGCTTCCCTGGGCGCTTCTCAGGTGGCGGCCTACACCGCTTTCGGCCTGCGCGCCGGGCTGGCCATCCTGCCCGTGCACCTGGCGCTGTTCAGCCTGCATTGGGTCGTGGGCGTGCTGCGCTTGCAAAGAGACGCCGTGCGGCCCTGGCTGCCCTGGCCGGTGCTGGCCGGGGGCCTGGCCTGTGGGGCGGCCGTGCTGGCCCCGGGCCTGCCCTGGCTCCCCTGGCTGGAGGGCCTGGTCTTTCCCCTGGATGGCAACCTGACCGTCGCGCTGTTGGCCGGCGCGGCCCTGGCCGTGACCGCCCTCGGGCTGCTGGCCGGCGTGTCTCCGGCCTTTAGCCTCAGCCGCGCCGCTCAGGAGACGCAGGAGGTGGAGCTCTTGCAGACGGCGCAGCGCTACAGGCTGAACGATTATGCCGCCGAGATCCGGTCCCGGCAGCGCATGGGCGTCTCGCGGCACCCGGCGCGCCTGCCCGCCCTGCGCGGGGCGGGGGCGCTGGTATGGAAAGACCTGGTGCAGTCCCGGCGCGCCTGGCGCTGGGCGGACCTGTTCCAGACGCTGTCTTTGTTCACCCTCATGTTGGCCGTCCCGCTCCTGCCGGACCTCAACGGCCGTCTGCTGAGCGCCGCCGTGTGGATCTTCCTGCTGGGTAAAGCTGCCGTGGTGCGCCTGCGCAGCGACCTGGCTGCCTGGCCCCTGGCCCGCCAGCTGCCCATTGCCTACGCCCGTTTCCTGGGGTTCGACCTGCTCCTGGCCGTATTGGGGGGACTGGTCGCCGGCTGGGCCGGCCTGGTGGTGGGAGCCTGGCTGGCCGGGCAGCCGGTGCACGCCTGGGCCCTGCTGCTGCCCGGTGTGGCCACGGCTGCGGCCGGGGCGGCCGCTTACGACGTCATCCGCCGCGCCCGCAGCAGCCTGCTGCTCAACGGATCGGTGCCCGAGGCCGGCGCCAGTGGGGTCCTGCTGGGCCTGCTGCTGGCCGGGCTGCCTCTGCTGCTGTCCGCCGCCCTGCCGGGCGCCACCGGCCTGGGGCTGTCCTGCCTGGCCGGCCTGCTGCTGGCCGCCCTGGCCCTGGGGTTGGCCATCCGCGCCTACCGCAACGTGGACGCCCCGCGCTGGCCCTCCGGCTAACGGCCCACAACTTCCCCGGCGGCCCTGGTCCGCATGTGCGCCTTCAACCTGGCGCCGGGGCCGGTCAAGCGGCTCGCCCCGGCCCACGCCTGGCGCGGTCATAGCCGGCCTTCTTTATCGCCCGTCCCGGCGCCTGCCGGACGGGCGATTTTTGTGTTCGACCGAACCAATCGAGTCCCTTGATTGTATAGTTTAATGTGAGTTCGAAGCCGGGGGCGATTCTATCTGGCGGCCAAACCACCCCAGCCTTCATTAAAAGGCGCCTCCCGTTGATTTCGCCCACCGGATCGAATTCAGGACCAACCGGGAAACGACCCGTCATAACGATTCTCCCGCACGGATGGGATTCGACGGAGATGGAAACCGCCAGGAGCAGCCCATGGAGCTGATCGAGCGCTGCCGGCGCGGCGACCGGGATGCGTTTAGCGAGCTGTTCGAGCGCTATAAGAACCTGGTCTACCGCACGGCTTATTTAATGCTGGGTGACGCCGGTGAAGCCGACGAGGTCTTGCAGGAGGTCTTCTTGAGCCTCTTTGCCGGCCTGGCTTCTTACCGGCCGGAGAAGAGCGCCTTCTCCACCTGGCTGTACCGGGTGACGTTCAACCGCTGCCTGAACCGCCGCCGGCGGCAGAGCCGGCTGGTGGGGCTGTACGGACGTTTCGGGTTCTTTACCCGGGGCGAAGAGAGCAGCCTGGAGCGCGCCGAGGACGGGGAGAGTGTGCGCCAGGCGCTGCGCCGCCTGAGCCCGCCGCTGCGGGCCGTGATCATCCTGCGATATTACCAGGAGCTGTCCTACGCCGAGATCGCCGCCGTGCTGGAGATATCCCCCGGGACGGTCAAGTCCAGGATCAACCTGGCACACCAGACATTGTCCCGGCTGCTGCGGCCGGATTTTCCCGAACGATTGCCCTCTGCGGAGGTGAAGGATGAACTGCCAACGAATTCGTGATTTGCTGCCCGTGTACGTGGATGGTGAAGCTTCGTCTGTGGAGACACGCCTCGTCCAGGATCACCTGGCGAGCTGTGCTGCCTGCCGGTCAGAGCTCGACCGGCTGGCCGGCGTCCAGCTGGCGTTGCGACAAACCTTACAGGCCATGGCGGAGGAGGCCGGCCCGCCGCCGGGCGCCTGGGGATCGATTCAATCTCAGCTTGTCATGAGGGAGACAGTAATGCAAACCCAACCGGTTAAATCTCGTTTCATCCGGCCCAGGCTGGCCTGGGTGGCCCTGTTCCTCCTGCTGGTCGCCCTGGGGGTGGCCGGCTTCAACCCCTGGTTCCAGCAGCAGTTTCTCAAGTGGGTCGGGCTGGGCCCCTATAGCGACGCGGCCCAGATCGAGGCGCCGGCTCCCGGCGCCCCGGATCCGCTGCCGGAGGATAGGTGGGTGCTGCGCACCGAGATCGGCGGCTTTGGCGGCGGCGTGGCTCCCGGAGAGTCTGCGGAAGTGCTGTCCTTTGCCACCCTGCCCGAGGCCCAGGCGCAGGTGCCTTATCCCATTCTCCGGCCGGGTTCCCTGCCGGAGGGCTACACCCTGCGCGAAGTTAAGCTGGCCCCCACCTACGGCACCTTCTGGGTATTCCAGTTCTACGCCGGCCCCGGGCACGACATCCTCGTCGCGCAGTTCCCGGGCGGCCCACAGCCCAGCAGTGATCCGAATACCTTGTCGGCCAACAAGGTGGGCGCCATGACCACCGGCGAGCTGGATGCGGTCGATTTGGACGGCCGCCCGGCGGCCTGGATGGACGGGCACACCCTGATGTGGGCCGAGGGCAACATCACCTACGAGGTCGGCGGCCTCGACCTGGACCTCGAACAGGCCCAAGCCATCGCCCGCTCATTGCAGTAGTCGGTTCGTGCGCCGGGTTCTGCGGCCTGGGGGAGCCGGCCCCGGCGCCCCCAGGCCGTGTTCGGTCGGGCGTGGAAGCCCGACCTGCTGAAAAAGGATGGTGGGGCGCACCCCTGGCGGGGCACTTTGGAAGCCGACCGGCTAAATGAAGGGGTTCTGCGGCCTGGGGGAAAGCGGCCTGGCGTAGGTTGGCTAGAGCGATTTGGCAAAGCCCGCCCCTCCGGCGCGGAGGATGGCGGCCCCGGCGCCCCGGCCGGCCCGCGTCGGAAGCGAAAGCCAACTTTCACGCTCGCGTGCGCATCATTGGGGGTATGCCGGCGGCGGAGCGGGTGAGCCGGCATCCTTCGCGGGCCGTGTTCGGTCGGGCGTACCCCTGCGGGGCGTTGTAATGGAAGCCCGGCCGGCTGATTAATATGGGCGATTGCTTTCGGTAGGGTGCGTTGGCAACGCACCTCTTTTCCCGG
>JAAZNB010000398.1 GCA_012798515.1 Chloroflexota bacterium | reverse complement strand
GTTTGCAAATTCTGGATGTAGTTATTGCGCACCAGGGAAGTGAGAAAAAAACCAAGTCCTGCCGTGGCGAGGATCAGCAGGACCAGGTAAGTCAAAATAACACGTCGACGGAGAGGGTTTTGCATAGCTATCCTTCAAAACGATATCCGGCGCCGCGCACGGTGACAATGCGCTTGGGGCTGGCCGGGTCTGACTCGATCTTCTCCCGCAGCCAGCGCACGTGCACGTCCACCGTGCGACTGTCGCCGATGAAATCCCATCCCCAGACGCGTTCGAGGATGAATTCTCGCGAGAGGACCTGCCCCTGGTGTTGGGCCAGGAAGAGGAGCAGTTCGTATTCTTTAGGTTTGAGCGGGATGGCCTTGTTATCCAGGCGGATCTCGCGCCGGTTGGGGTCCAGGACCAGGTTTTCGAAGACCAGCGCCTGGTTGGAGGCCGAGGTCGGGGCGGCGTTGTCGATCTCTTCACGGATCAGGCGTACCCGGCGCAGCAGGGCTTTCACCCGCGCCAGCAGCTCGCGCATGCTGAACGGCTTGGTCAGGTAATCGTCCGCGCCGACCTCCAGGCCAACTACCCGGTCGATCTCGTCGTCCCGGGCGGTCAGCATCAGCACCGGGGTAGTCATTTCTTTCCGTAAAACCCGGCACACCTCGAACCCATCCATGCCGGGCAACATAATGTCCAGCAAGATCAGGTTGGGTTTATACTGGCGAGCTAATTCTAAAGCAGCCTGACCATCTCCAGCAGTCTCCACTTCATACCCCTGTTTGCGCAGGTTGTATGCCAGCGTTTCCTGGAGGGCAATTTCATCTTCAACGACAAGAATTTTCTCACCCATCTGTCCTCCGCATGTCGTCTAACAATAAAGCTAATTGTTGTGCTATTTTTATGCGGTTGAAATGGCGGATGACGTACTCACGACCGGAGCGTCCCATCCTGCAACCGCGTTGGGGATCATTGGCTAACGTTTGAATGGCTTCAGCGAGCAAGGCTGACTGCCCAGGGGGCACAAAAATACCGGCTTGGGCAGATTCTACCACTTCTCGAATGACACCATCAATACATAGTATAACCGGACGCCCGGCTGCCATGTAGTCGAAAATCTTGTTGGGATAGGTCGTTTTGAACAATTCGATCGGTTTGAGGATACCAATACAACAATCGGCCGCAGCCAGGACGGCGGGCATGCCTTCCTTGGGTACCGGGGGGAGAAAGAGCACGTTCTCCAGGCCCTCGGCCCGGGCGCGTTGCTGTAAAGCGGCCTTCTCTTTGCCGTCTCCCACCAGGACGATGCGGATGCGCGGCTCGGCCTGCAATTGTTGCGCCGCGTCCAGCAGTACGCTGAGGTCGTTGGCCATGCCGTGGGCGCCGGCGTACAATGCTACGTATGCGTCTTCGAGCCCGTTGCGGCTGCGAAAGTCGCCGCTCTCGGCCTCGGGGCTGAACATGTCCGGGTCGGCGCCATTGGGCACCAGCTCGACCCAGCGAGCGCCGCGGGCCGTGACATGCGGGATGAAGCCGGGTGAATTGACCATCACCCGGTCGGCGCGGCGATAGAGAAAGCGCTCTAACCCGTTGGAGGCTGCGATGAGCAGTGGATTACGCAGCACACCCAGGGCGATGGCAAAGGCCGGCCATAGGTCGCGAATCTCGAACAGGAAAGGGACCCTTTTCAGCCAGGCCAGCAGCCAGGCGGTGAAGCCCTGGAAGATGGGCGGCGAGGAACCCCACACAATGTCTACCTCCCGTACGCTCAGGCCAACCAGGAAGGACGAGATCATGAAGCTGATGAACCCCAGCAGGCGATGGAAAAAACTTTTGTGCAGCGCCGGATATGTGTACGTGCGCAAAATGGTGATGCGCTCGTCGACGGTCTGCTTTTCGACCCACCGGACGCGCTGGCTGCGCGCCTTGCCGGTGATGTAGCTGACCGGACTGGCGATGATGGTGATGCGATCCCCGCGTTGGGCCAGATAGCGTGCCAACTCGAAATGCCTGGTCCCCCCGGCTTCATCGAAAGCAGCAAATGATTGGTGCACCAGCAAAATATGCATGGAATGATTTTACCCTAACTGGCGGTCAGGGTGTGAAATAGTGTCGAAAATACAATTGGGTTTGGAGGGTGAAGGGTGGCGTCCCTTCGAATGTGACGCGGAAATTGAGCGCCGGGAGGCGTTGCGTATATAAAGGAGAGACCCAGCCCAGTGTGCGGGGATCCGCTTCGTTGCCGTACAGCACCTGCCCGGCGCGCACCAGCGAGACGTCCACCGGCCGGGCGCTACCCGTTGCAGCCCGGGGCTGTGGGGTAATGGTCAGCTCCAGCCGGGCGTCGTTCAGGTGGAAGACCAGTGTGGCGCCATCCATCTCCCAGGGGCAGTCGGGCAGGAGCCAGTTGACGGCGGCGCGACGCGAGGCGGGGGAGAAAGCAGCCGGCAGTAGCTCGTCCAGCACGACCCACCGGTCGGGGTCGAGGCGTTGCAGGGTGCGGCGGTGATGTACGCCAAGCCTGGCATAACCGTTGTGCTGGGCAGCCACCGCATCGGGCAAGACGGCCGGCAGCACCTGGGCCTGGGCCCAATCCAGCCACAAGAAGCGCCCGGCGCGCTGCATCTGATCCTGTCCTTCGACAATGACCGTATTGTG
>JAAZNB010000397.1 GCA_012798515.1 Chloroflexota bacterium | reverse complement strand
TTCGACGCAGAGCGTCGAACGAGAGAAAGCGTCGAACGAGAGAAAATGGGAGCAGGGAAAAACCCGCCCTACACCACCCAATCCCAGCCACTGAGCAGCACCAGGACGTTGAAGAGCGTATGGGCCAGGATGGCCGGCAGCAGGCGCCCGCTGCGCTGGCGCAGCTCACCCCAGGCCAGGGCACACACAAAAGCCGGCAGCCACATCAACGGGCGCAGCTGGAGGGTGGCAAACAGGGCTGCGCTGGCCCACACGGCCGGCAACGCCCCCAGGCGCCCCTGCCAGGAACGCACCAGCACACTGCGGTAGAAATATTCCTCAGCCCAGGGCGCCGCCAGCCAGGCCACACCCCACGAGAAGGTGGGCAGGGCCTGCACCGGGGCGGGAACGGCCTCCAACGGCGCCAGCAGCCCGTAGGTAAAGGCCGCCGCCAGCCAGGTGGCCAGACCGGTCAATAACCCGGCCACCACCGGCCAGAAACTGCCCGACAGGCGTTCCGGCCCGGGCAGGCTGCGCAGGCGGCCCAGCCCGTAGGCCGAGAGCACCAGGGCCTGCCACAGGTACAGCACCCAGTTCTGCCCGGGCGCCAGGGCGGTCACCTGGAGGAAAGCCGGCAGCCCGGAGCGGTCCATGCGCAGCCAGCCGGGCAGGGCCAACAGCAGCACCGGGAACAGGTAGGCCAGCAGCAGCGCTGCCAGCCAGCCGGGCAGGCCCCCACCGCGTTCGCTCTGCCAGCCGAACAGCAAAGACAGCCCGCCCAGGGCGATGAACAGGAACAGCAGGGCCACCCCGGCCAGCAGCGCCAGGCGCAGCGAGACCGCCAGGGATGGGTCGGTCAGCAGGCTGTGCAGCGACCACCACAACAGCGCCAATACCGCCAGCGCCGTCGCCAGCAGGAAGGCCGAAGCGCGCCATGACCAGCGTTCGGGCGGGCGGCGACGGATCTGGGCAAGCAGATGCTTTAACATGATGGAATCGGGAGCAATAATTGTAAAGAATATCCAGGAGGGCGGCCGGTTGGCCGCCCTCCTGGCGTCTATAGGGGTTTATCCACCGCCGGGTCTGGGCGTGTTGGTCTGAGTCCGTGTGGGCGTGAAGGTTGGCGGGGCGTTAGGCGTACTGGTGGAGGTGGGCGTCTGCGTACGCGTGGGGGTAATGGTGCGTGTGGAGGTGACGGTAGGCGTGCGCGTGATGGTGGGCGTGCGCGTGATGGTCGGCGTCTTGGTGATGGTCGGCGTCAGGGTGCGGGTGGGGCGCGTCGTATTGGTGGGCACCAGGGTGCGGGTGGGCGTGAGCGTGATGGTAGACGTCTGGGTGATGGTCGGCGTGCGGGTCGGCGTGGCGGTGGCCTGCGGCGAGAGCGGGATGAGGTACTTACCGTCGATCACCACCGGGTTGCTGGAAGTCATATAAGGGAAGATCCAGCCCACGGCCAGGTTGTCGCCGCCGGTGCCTTCTTTATGGATGGCCTCGATGTAGTACTCTTGACCGGCCTGCAAGGTGATGTTGACCGACTTCTGCGAGCTAAATTTGGTCCATTCCTGCGAGCTGGTCCACCCGTTGATATAGGCAATCTGCGATTTGCCACCCGGGTTGGTGCTCATGCTCAGGTTGAGCCGGCTGTAGTCGTCGCTGGCGATGTAGAAAGTGTACGTACCCGTGTAGGGCGCACACAGATAGGCCTGCATACGCGTGCCATAATTGTCGGCGAAATCGGTCGGCGCCTCGAAGCGGGTAGGATAGTTGAACGTGTTGGGCGAATTGGGATAGGGCGAGTTATTGAACAGGTTGGAAAGGTTGTCGCCGCTGATCCCAAACCAGACCTCGCGCAGCACCGAGCCGGTGCCCGGGCAGGTGGCCGCCGGGGGTAAGGTAGCCGTGGGCGTGGCAGTGATGGTGGGCGTACGCGTGGGCAACGGGTTGGCCGGCACCAGGTACTGCCCGGCAATGACTACCGGCGAGGTAGATAGGCGGTCGTGAGTCCAGCCCACAGCCAGGTTATCGCCGCCGCCGCCTTCTTTCTGCAGGGCTTCGATGTAGTAGAGCTGCCCGCCTTGCAGGGTGATTGGGCTGGAGCGCTGGGAGCTGTACTTGGTCCACTGGCGTGAGTTGGTCCAATCGTCCACCCGGGCGATGAGGGTCTTCCCGGTTTCGCCCTGGCCAGCGGGGTTCAGGTACAACACGCTGTTGTCGTCGCTGGCAATGTAGAAGGTGTACTCCCCATCGAAGGGTGGGCAGACGTACCCCCACATGCGCGTGCCGTAGTTTTCGGCGATGTCTGTGGGCGCCTCGAAGCTGGTGGGGAAGTTCGACGAATCCGGGTTGCCCGGGAAGTTCGCATTGCTGGTCAGGTTGGAGACGTTGGTGCCGTTGATCCCCGACCAGTACTGGCGCAGGATGGTACCCACCCCGGCGCAGGTCTGGGCCTCCTTGGTGGCCGTGACGGTCGGCGTCTCGGTCACCGTGGGGGTGATGGTGGGCGGGAGAGGCGTGAAGGTAATGGTGGGCGGGGCAGAGATCGGGCCGGTAAGGCCGGTGACGCGCGAGGAGCGGAATTTCTCTACCAGGCCCTCACGCTGGGTGGTTAGTTTCAGGGTCGGCCACCAGGTGCTCAAGAAGGGCGTGATCAGGTTGTGGCGGTAGGTGAGCACGATGCGCACCCGGTCGCCCGGGCCGCCAGCGTCGTCGACGTAGTGCAAGATCGAATTATCGGCCCGGTTGGCCTCCTGGCAGTAGGTGGGATAGCGATAATTCTCCAGCTGGGATGGGTCGTTGGGGGTGTAATAGAAAGGGTCCGGGTTCAGCTGGAATTGGATGTCCTCGGTGGTGCGCGAGGAACAGACCGAAAGCGCAAAATAGCCGGGTAGGCTGGGGTTGCCGCGATTGTCCTGGGTCAGGGCAGGAGGGGAGTCGTAAGCGTGATCCAGATAAGCCAGATAATCACCAGAGACGTTGGTCTCGGTGTTGAGGGCGATGCCCATGGCGCCGGACAGGGACACGTCGCGGATAGAAGGCAGGCGGGCCCAGTCTTGCAGCTCGTTGGTCAGGTCTTCCCAGTTCTCGGCGCTGTCGGGGACGCGGCAGTTGATCTCGCCATCCAGCATGTCTTCGTCGTAGAGACCCAGGGCCGCGGCGGCCTCGTCGCAATACTGCGGATCGAAACTACCCGTGATGGCGTAGCGCACGCCAAAGCGGGCGCCGTTTTCCAGCGCCAGCCAGGCCTGCAAGAGGCGGCCGAACTCGATGATGCCGAACACCAACAGCAGCAGGAAGGGCAGCGCCAGGGCAAATTCGACCATGCTCTGGCCGGGGTGTTCCTGAAAGCGGCGCTGCGACGTAGTAAACAAGCGTTTCAACGGGTTCATCGACCCTCCCTTTGGAACCAAGACCATTTCTACAAACCAATGAATAAGAATATCAATTTGTAACCACCCCGTATCCGCGTTATTCGGCGATCCGGGTGTAAATACGCGTGGCGATGTCCTCGAAGATAGGCAGCAGGGCGTTGCCGTCCGGGGCGTAGTAGTACTGCCCGCAGTTATCGTTGCTGCCGGTGCCCGGCGCGGCGCACGGGTCGGTGGTGCGGTCGCCGTCGTCGCCCACGGCGGCCATGTAACGCAGCAGCTGCTCACCGATGGGGCCGGTACCGAACAGGTCACGGCCGGCGTCGCCCAGGCCGATGGCGTAAATAGCGATGTCGTTGCCGGCCGGCTCGCCGGTGTTGCTGGAGTGGGTCAGGGCGGCGTCATCGATCATGTCCAGGGCGTAATCCAGCGTACTGTAGGCGTTGATCAGGCCGGGGGTGCTCATATCCTGGTAGGTCGTACCGGGCGGGCAGGTGCCGCTGTCATCGTCGATACACACACGCACGGCCGGGTCGCGGTCGACGCACCACGGGTAGGCCCAGAAGCCCTGGGTGTCGATGTTGTCGTCGATGCCGCCGGTGCAGAAACCGTTGTACAGGTTATCGGGAAAATCCTCGTCCGTACGGGTAGTGGACGTATCGCTCATGTTGACGATACCGTCGGACAGGAACACGATGACCCACACGGCGTTGCTGCGCCCGGACTCCTTGAGCACGTTGGCGGCCTCGCGCATCCCACAGCCGGTGCAGGTGGAGTTGATCGACATGGAACCGGCCCACGAAGAGCCCTCGGCCCCGTCCCACACCCCGTCACGGTTGAAATCGAACACGTCGTCCACGCCGTCGCGGTCACAGGGCACCCCGCCCCAGCCGTAAGGATCCAGGCTCTCGTCCCACAGGTCGTCGTCGGGGGTACAGGTGCCGCCGGGGTACATATCGGCGGCGTCGAGATCCTGCCCGTCGCCGTCGCGGTCCTCGGGGTTGATTGGGTTGAACAGGTCGACCGGCGCGCTGCCGCGCCCGATCCAGGTGGAGGGCAGCAGGTTATAAGGCGGGTCGTCGTGGAGCTGGATGCCGTTGACCTCTGCGGCAGCATTGGCCATGCTGTCGGTCAGATGGACGGGGACGCCGGTTTTGCTGTCGATCGCCAGGGAGACGGCCTGGGTATCGAAAGTCACCACGGCCACCCGGTCGTAGCCTTCGTACAGGGTATTGATCAGCGCCGTGGCGGCGGTCTTGGCCTGTTTGAGAGGCATACACGTATCGAAGGAATTACAGCCTGTGGTGGGATCGTTGGGATTGTAATCGCCGTAGACGTAGCCACCCGGGGCGGTCGTATCGCTGGCCATAGACTCGGAAATATCCATGACGATGACCACATCCACCGGGGCGGCTTCGGCGATGGCGTTGGTGTTGAGGTTGATGTTCTCGAACCCCAGCATGTGCAGGAAATACAGCGGGGCCTCCAGGTCGGCGTCCACCCAGATCAATTTGCGCGGCGCCTCGGCAGAGGTGGGGCAGCGCAGGTAGAACTGCGGCGCCAGGGTTTGCAAGTTCTCATCGCGCAGGCCATCTTCGTCGGCGTCGCAGATGTAGACGTGCACGTCGGCGTGGGCCGGGTCGATGTCGTGCAGGCGCATTTGCTCTTCGACGGCGTGCTCCATCAGGTTCAACTTGTCGGCCAGGGAAATGTCTTCGGTGCGCTTGAACTCGTTGGCGGCGGCTACTGCGCCCGCGTCGACGGCGCGCTTGAGCTGGCCATAGGTCAGGTACAGCGTACCGGCGTCGACGGCCAGGCCGATGAACAGGATCAGGGCTACCAGGGCCACGGCAAAAATGACCAGCACCTGGCCGCGGCTGGCGTCTGGACGGCGTTCGCCGGGTTTACGGCGCTGCGGCGCTGTTTGGGGTGGCCGTCGGTTGGGCTGCAGGAAGAGGCATAGTCGTGTATACATGGATTCTCAGGGGGTTGGGAATAAAATTGGTAAGAATAGGGATACTCAAAACCTGGTCGTAACAGTAGTAAAACTCGACCGCCACCAGGCCCTTGCTCTTGGGCGCCAGGCTGTCCAGGGCGGCGTCCACGGTGCCCTGGGTGAAGTGCGGCTCGCTGTGGATGACGTTGCCCTGGCAGTCTGTCTGCCAGTTACTATTGTGCGCCGTGTCGGCGTCGTGATCGGAGAGCGCCCAATAGCCATCCGGGGTGGGCCACTGGTCGGTCACGGCGTGATCACTGACCGTGTACACGGAGACGACCACGTCGTCGGTGGCTTCGTTCAGCACCACGAAGGGATTGAGGCCGTTGCAGAACTTGGGATCGGCGCAGGGTGTGGTGGAGTCAGCCGGAGGCGAGAAGATGCAGGCAGTATGGTAATAGAAGTTGAACGGATCGGGATGCGAACAGTCGACCGTGCTGAGGTCGGCCTGGGTGAAGGGATCGCGTACCGATGCAAAGCGGGCGGCCTCACGGGTCAGGTCGATCAGGTCGAGGTAACGGCTGATGAAGAAGGTCACCTCGACCAGGCCCAACAGCATGATCAGCAGGATAGGCAGCACCAGGGCCAGTTCCAGGTAGGACTGGCCGCGCCTGCTGTCATTGCGCCGGGGAAGATATTGGCTGATGCGAGAAAAGAAAGATTTCATCTGCAAGTTCCGTTTACCTATTAAACACTCACCACAATACGGGCCGGTTGACGGGCTGAATATAAAATAACGAATTGGAGCGGGATTGTCAATCAAATTTCACGCAAGTGAAAAAACTGTAGTGTGCGTGGACAATTTTGTCACACAAACCGGACGAAATTTTAAGGAAAGCCTGCTCCCGCCCCGCCCCGGGCCGTAGAGCGGCCAGTATAGAATTCGCCCACCTCGATTAGCAGGTCGGGCTTCCAACGTGCTCCGAATGGGGTAAAGTGCCCCGCCAGGGGTACGCCCGACCACCCTTTTTTTCAGCAGGTCGGGCTTCCAAAGTGCCCCGCCAGGGGTACGCCCGACCGAACACGGCCGGCCAGGGACGCCGGCTCACCCGCACCGTCTCGGGCATACCCCCAGAGATCCGCTCGCGACCGTGAAAGTTGGCTTTCGCTCCCGGCCCGGGCCGGCCGGCCCGCCGGGGCCGCCTTCCTCCGCGCCGGAGAGGCGCGATTTGCCACATCGCTCTAGCCAACCTACGCCGGGCCGCTTTCCCCCAGGCCGCAGAACCCCTTCATTTAGCCGGCCGGGCTTCCAAAGTGCCCCGCCAGGGGTACGCCCGACCGAACATTTCTAGCCAGGGATGCCGGCTTACCCGCATCGCCTCGGGCAGGCCCCGGTGATCCGGCCAAAAAAATCCCATTCAAACCCCATCACTGGGGGTTGGGCTCCCCGAGAACCCAATCGGTTGGATACGCCGGGGACCGGATAGGAGGTTCCCCGACGCATCAAGTTGTCTATAGATGTATAGTATAATTACCCCGCTGACATCCCATTTCCGCCACCATCCCGCCCTGGCAAAAGCAGGAACGGGGAACAGAAAGGACAATCATGGAACGTAAAAGCGAAGCGGTCATTTTTGAAGAGCTTCTCACGCGCTATCCGGATCTGAAGGATTGCGAAGCAGACATCCGTAAAGCCTTCGAAGTTCTCAAGACGTGCTACCAACAGGGGGGGAAGGTCATGTTGTGCGGCAACGGCGGCAGCGCCTCGGACAGCGATCACATCGCCGGCGAACTGCTCAAGAGCATGGAACTGCGCCGCCCGATCCCCCAGGCCACCCGGGATGCCCTCAAAGGCGAGTTCCCCGTGGAAGGGGAGTGGCTGGCCGACCGCCTGATGCAGGGCCTGCCGGCGATCTCCCTGGTGGCCCACGCCGCGCTGCTTTCGGCTATGGACAACGACGTCGACAGTGACATGGCCTACGCCCAGCAGGTGTATGCCTACGCCAAACCCGGCGACGTGCTGGTAGCCATCAGCTCTTCCGGGCGTTCCAAGAACATCCTCCACGCCGTGCGTGTGGCCCGCGTGTGCGACGTGCGCACCATCGCCCTCACCGGGCGCATCCACCCCGACCTCAAGGACCTGTGCGAAGTCGCCGTGTGCGTGCCGGGCAAGATGACCGCCGACATCCAGGAATACAACCTGCCGGTCTACCACGCCCTGTGCCGCCTGCTCGAAAACTACTTCTTCGAATAAATTTTTTCCGAGTGGGCTGCGCCCCTGGCACAGCCAGACATTTCCGACATGAGATGCAAACGACGATTCCCGTCCGCAGCATCTCATGTTTATATTTAATAGGTGGTTATTGTAAACCCCACAAATGATTCGCCGCAGCCTACGCGCGGTCGTCTTCCTCGTCTCCCACCAGCCCATTCACAGGCAAAGTGATAAAGAAAGTCGTGCCCTGCCCTTCCTGGCTCTCCGCCCGGATCTGGCCACCGTGCGCCTGCACCAGCTGGCGGGCAATGGCCAGCCCCAGGCCACTACCGCCCCCACTGCGGCGGGTGCGCGAGCGGTCGCTCTTCCAGAAGCGGTCGAAGATGTAGGGCAGGTCCTGGGGAGCGATGCCCTCGCCGCTGTCTTGCACGGCGACGTGCACTTCCTCCCCCACCCGCTGGGCGCGCAGGGTAATGTACCCTCCCTGGGGTGTGTGGCGCAGGGCGTTGGCCACCAGGTTGGAGAGCACCTGTTCGAGGCGATCCGGGTCGCCGAACAGCTCCAGGCCCTCCTCACCGCCGGGATACTCCTGGCGCAAATCCACCTCGCAGGCCGCCGCCTGCCCGGCAAAGCCCGTGACCACGTCGGCCAGCAGGTCGGCAACCGAGGTTTGGATAGGGTGCAGGGGGAGCTGCCCGGCCTCCGCCAGAGACAGGGTCTGTAAGTCGTTGACCAGCCGCGCCAGCAGGCGGGTCTCATCCAGGGTGGCCTCGATGTGCTCGCGGGTCGGCTCGTACACACCGTCCAGCACGCCCTCCAGGTTGCCCTGGATGATGTGCAGCGGGGTGCGCAGCTCGTGGGCCACGTCGGCCGTCAGGTGGCGGCGTTGCTCCTCGGCGCGTTCCAGCCCATCCGTCATGCGGTTGAAACTATGCGCCAGGCGACCCAGGTCTCCGGGAGTATTCTCGCTCACCCGTACCTTGAGGTCCCCTTCCGCCACCGCGTCGGCCGCCGCCATGACCTCGTCCACCGGCGAGCCATATCGCCAGTAAGCCTGGCGGCCGAACCAGGTCAACAGCAGCACAAACACGATTGGAAAAGCGCACACGACCAACACCCAGGTGTTTTGCGACCCCGCCGGGTATTGCAGCCGGGAAAGCAGGTAGAAGATCCCCCCCAGGGCCGCCAGGAAGAAAGTGGCGACCCCGCCGAAAAAGAAAATGAAGCGGCGCGCCATAAAGCGCGCATGGCGCGGGTGATGCTGGCGGTACTTGTGGCGCCATTCCCGGCGCGCCGCACGGCGATCCCAATGAGGTGGGCGGCCATAAAACCCGTACATCAAGGCTCCTGTTCCAGGAAACGGTAGCCCACGCCATACACGGTTTCGATAAAGCGCGGCCCCTCTGGGTCCGATTCCAGCTTACGGCGCAAGTTCTTGATATGCGAATCGATGCTGCGGTCGAAGCTGTCTACGGCCACGTTGTTCATCTGGTCGAGCAGGTTCTCGCGGGTAAAGATCTGTCCCGGGCGCTGAGCCAGCACAGCCAGCAGCTTGAATTCGGTGGGCGTAAGGTGGAGATCCTTGCCCTCCAGGGTCACGCGGTGGGCCGCCAGGTCTACCAGCAGCCTGCCGCTGCGCACTACCTGGGGCAGCTTCAGGCGGCCCTGGGCGCGGCGCAGCACAGCCCGCACCCGCGCCACCAAGGTGCGCGGCGAGAAGGGTTTGGTAATGTAATCGTCGGCGCCCAGCTCCAGCCCTACGATCTGGTCGCTCTCTTCCACCCGGGCCGTCAGCATGATCACCGGCACGTCCGATTCGCGGCGCAGCAGCCGGCACACCTCCCAGCCATCCATGCCCGGCAGCATGATGTCCAGCACGATCAGGTCGGGTTTCTCCCGGCGCGCCATCGCCAGGGCAGTGTCTCCATCCCCGGCGTGGATCACCCGGTACCCGTCTTTTTCCAGATAATCACGGGTGAGCTTGACAATACGAGGTTCATCGTCGACGACCAGAATTAATTCTTGCATAGTCTAAGTTTAACCGAAATGGCCGGGTTCCAGGTGACACGGAACACCTGAAACCCGGCCCAAGTTGGCTTACGAACCTTCCCGGCCCCAGATCAATGGGCAGTTTCGCCGGGCTCTTTGTTTTCCGCCGCCTGGCCGGCAGGTTTCGCCGGGCCTTCCTCCGGCATCTCCGGGCCCCAGGGGTAAGGCGGATAGGGATAAGGGTAGGGACCGCCGTGACGCCAGGCATGCCGCCAGGCGCGCCGGTCCCAGCCACGGTGATAGGGGCCGCCCCAGCTGTGCCAGAAGAAGGAGCGCAGCAGCCCCCCCACCAGCCCGAAGACCACGAAGATCAAGCCGCCAAAGAACAGCAGGCCCAGGATCGGCCCGAACGGGAAGTAATGAACATACCCGTGAGAAAAAGCGAAGGGGGCGGCGTTCTGGGGCAGCGCCTGTTCAGGGCCTCCCGCCGCGCCCAATGCATATCCTTGCGCCTGGCCGGCTTGAAAGAGCATCCAGCCACCCACGGCCAGCACGGCGATGAGCAGCAAGAACGACACGGTACGGATGATCCAGATACCACTACGAGACATGTATTCCTCCACAAAAAGATTGATCTCTACACTCAGCCGGCAAACCCATGAACATGGCAACGATTCAGCTTGAGGTGAAAGCGCCCCGTATTCGGGCAGTGATGGAAAGTGTTATTTTTCCCATCTGCCTGAGTAGTACGTGACTTTTGTATATTGAATATGACAGAGAATTGTGGAAAAATCATGTATACTCATTGAAACAATTATGTAGATCTCGACAAATTAATATCCCCATCTTCTGCCCGCCAGGCTTTCTCAGTAATTTTCATAGAAATCGACATCGTGCAACGTCCATGGTCAAAAAATGACCCCAAAAACCACCCTCGCACTGGTTAAGGAAAGAGCACAAATCCACTATAATCGTTGATACACTCAATTTCGGCGTGATCAAGTCATATTCTTAATTCAAAATGCCCATTCGTATTTCGCTTCACCGGGCTCAGGTCGTTCTATCAGATCTGTACAGATCAGAAAGACCCAACAACGAATCGAGCATGATTAAAAAATATCTCAATCGTATTATCGAGGAACTGCTTCCACTGTTGGCCGTTCCGGCCGCGCTGCTCATCGGAGCAGGAATGTTACTGGCACTGAATGCCAATCCCATCGAAGCCTATGGAGCGTTATTTCAGGGCGCCTTCGGAGACGTCTCCGGCCTGACCCAGACTCTGGTCAAAGCCACCCCCTTGCTGCTGGTCGGCCTGGGGGTGGTCATCGCTTTCCGGGGAGGTGTGATCAACATCGGGGCCGAAGGCCAGATCATCGTCGGCGCCCTGGCCACCACGGCCCTGGCTGTTTCGGCCCCACAGTGGCCCGGCTGGATCCTGCTGCCCCTGTGCCTGTTGGCCGGGACCGCCAGCGGCGCCCTGTGGGGCAGTATTCCCGGCTTCTTGAAAGCCCGCCTGGGGGTCAACGAGATTCTCAGCACGGTGATGATGAACGCCATTGCCACCCAGTTGAGCAACTTCCTGCTGCGCGGGCCCCTGATCGACCCGGCGGAAATCGAAGCCGGGACGCGCATCGCCCAATCAGCGCTGCTGCCCCGCCAGGTGTGGCTGCTGCGCCTGGTGCCGCGCACCCTGCTGCATTCCGGCGTGTTGATCGCCATCGTGCTGGCCGTGCTGGTGTACATCTTCTTATGGCGCACCACCATCGGCTACCGCATTCGCGCCGTGGGGTTGAACCCCAACGCCTCCCGCTACGCCGGTATCCCAGTGCCGATCTACCAGGCCCTGTCTCTCATCCTGGGCGGTGCATTCGCCGGGTTGGCCGGCGCCGTCGAGGTGATGGGCGTGCAGCACCGCATGCTGGAAGGCCTTTCCGGCGGGTATGGCTTTACCGGCATCGTGGCCGCCCTGTTCGGCAACCTGCACCCCCTGGGCGCCATCCCTGCCTCGATCTTGTTCGGCGGCCTGCTGGTCGGCGCCGACCAGATGCAGCGCACCGTGCAGGTGCCTTCGGCTTTGATCAGCACCCTGTTGGGTTTGATTGTCCTCCTGGTGGTGGGCAGTAAAGTTTGGACACAGTACCGCGCGCGGAGGCGAGAGATCAATGAATAGTCTGTTTACCCTCCCAGTGCTGTTAGGCATCCTTTATTCGGGTATTCGCCTGGCAACCCCCTATCTGTACGCCGCCATCGGAGAAACCTTCGCCCAGAAGTCCGGCGTGTTCAACCTGGGGGTCGAGGGCATGATGCTGATGGGAGCCTACAGCGCCTTCTTTGTAGGCATGAAGACCGGCAGCCTGGGCCTGGGCCTGGTGGCCGCCATCCTGACCGGTGGCATGATGGGGCTAATTATGGCCGTAATCAGCGTCAGCCTCAAAGCCGAGCAGGGCATCAGCGGCATCGGCCTGAGCCTGTTCGGCATGGGGCTTTCCAGCCTGCTGTTCAAGGTCACCCTGGGCAGCGTGCTGTCCATCTCCGGTTTCCAGCCGATCAAGATCCCCCTGCTGGGCGACATTCCCATCCTCGGAGAGACCTTCTTCAACCACAACATCCTGGTCTACGGCGCCTTCCTGTTGGTGCCCATCGCCACCTGGGTGCTGAACAAGACCACCTTCGGCCTCAAGGTGCACGCCGCCGGGCAGAACCCGCAGGCGGCTGACTCGCTGGGCGTCAACGTCATCCTCATCCGCTACACGACCCTGATCATCGGCGGTATGCTGGCAGGGGTCGCCGGCGCCTCGCTGTCGATTGCACTGATCAATCTTTTCCAGGAAAACATGACCAGCGGCATGGGCTACATCGCCGTGGCCCTGGTTTATTTTGGCGGATGGCGCCCGTTTGGCGTGCTGGGCGGCGCTTTGTTGTTCAGTTTCGTCAATGCCTTACAGCTGTGGATCCAGGTCAAAGGCGTCAATCTTCCTTACGATATCGCTGTGATGATGCCTTACATCCTCACCATCCTGGCGTTGGCCTTCGCCGTCCAACGCACCCGCCAGCCGGCGGCGCTGTCTAAGGCATTCGAAAGAGGAGAGAACTAACCCTTGGGACGCCCCTTCGTGTTCCAATCTGCCGGGGCGAATCGTGCACCAGGAGGTGAAAACCACCAAAATGTACCTTTGTTCCGCTTTCCACACTTTTTCTGATCCATCTACAAGGAGGAATGAATGAAATCCCCGCTCTACCGTATTTTCTTGTTGGTCGTCGTTTTATCCATGGCGCTGGCTGCCTGCGCACCGGCTGCCCCGGCCGTTGCCACAGAAGCCCCCGCCGAAGCTGCCGGACCGTTGAAAGTCGCCGTGGTTTTCCCCAGCTCCATCACCGACGCGGCCTTCAGCCAGTCGATGTATGAAGCCCTGCTGTCGATCCAGGAGGAAATGGGCGGCGAATCGGCCATGGAAATCGCCTATTCCGAGAACATGTTCAACGTCCCCGATGCAGCCGCCGCCATCCGCGACTACGCCTCCAAAGGGTACGGCCTGGTGATTGCCCACGGCTCGCAGTACGGCACTTCTCTGCAGCAAATCGCTCCCGATTTTCCCGAGACCAGCTTTGCCTGGGGAACTTCGCTGGATACCTTCCAGGCGGACGATATCAACAACGTGTTTGCTTACCAGGCGCAGGCTGAAGAAGGCGGCTATGTGCTGGGCGTGATCGCAGCCATGATGTCCGAGACGGGCGTCCTGGGTGAGACCGGCCCCGTGGAAGCCGGCGACGCTAAATTGTACGTCGATGGCTTCAAAGTTGGCGCCGAAGCTACCAGCCCAGATGTAGTGGTCAACGTCTCCTACACCGGCTCTTTCTCCGACGTCTCCCTGATGGCCGCCGCGGCTGAGACCCACATTGCCGCCGGCGCCGACATGCTCACCGGTTCCTCGCAGTCGGTGGTGGGCGCCATTGGTATCGCCAAGGACAAGGGCGCCTACTGGTTCGGCACGCAGTGGGACCAGACCAGCCTGGCCCCCGACACCGTGGTTGCCAGCCAGGTGTATGACTGGACCGGAACGGTCAAAGACATCATCGCCAGCCGCGATGCGGGTGTGTTGGGCAACAAGGCCTACACGCTCACCTTCAAGAACGGCGGCCTGGTGATCAAATATAACGACGCCATCGAAGTCCCCGACGACGTCAAAGCCGCCGCCGATGCCGCCATCCAGGGCATCATGGACGGCAGTATCGATCCGCTGGGCGCCCCTGCCGAGTAAAGCGGTCTTTCAAAATCGATCCACACGCGCTGTTCTCCTCCCGGTTCACGGGAGGGGAACAGCCTCCCTACCCAACTCACACTGGCCAACCCAAACCGATGACTGATACCAATCACACGAGCCGCCCGAGAATAACCGAAGTCAGGATGGAAGGGATCGTCAAGCGCTTTCCCGGCGTCCTGGCCAACAACCACGTCGATTTCGACGTGCACTCCGGCGAAATCCACGCCCTGTTGGGAGAGAACGGCGCCGGGAAGAGCACCCTGGTGCGCCAGCTGTACGGCCTGTACCGGCCGGACGAAGGCAAAATTCTCATCGACGGGCAAGAACACCACTTCAATTCTCCGCAAGACGCCATCAAGGCCGGCATTGGCATGATCCACCAGCACTTCATGCTGGTACCCACCATGACGGTCACCGAAAACGTGGCCCTGGGGTTAAAGTCGTCCCGCGGGTTTGCCCTGGACCTCGACCAGGTGGAGAAAAAGATCATCCGCCTCAGCGAACAGTACGGCATCAAAGTAGACCCGCGCGCCTACATCTGGCAGCTCGCCGTGGGCGAGCAGCAGCGCGTGGAGATCATGAAGGCCCTGTATCGCGGCGCAGACGTGTTGATCCTGGACGAGCCCACCGCCGTCCTGACCCCCCTGGAGGTCGAGGAGCTGTTCAAAACCCTGCGCCAGATGGTGCACGATGGGCACACCCTGATCTTCATCTCCCATAAGTTACACGAGGTACTCTCGATCAGCCAGCGGGTGACCGTGCTACGTGATGGCAAAGTGGTCGGCACGCGCCCCACCGAGGGCGCCACCCGGGTCGGCCTGGCCCAGATGATGGTCGGTCGCCCGATCATCCTGCAATACGACCGCACCCCACTCCAGGCCGGTGAGGCCCTGCTGGATATTCAAGATCTGTACGTCAAAGGGGATCGCGGCAGCGACGCGCTCAAAGGCGTTTCCCTGTGCGTGCACGCCGGCGAGATCCTGGGACTGGCGGGCGTCTCGGGCAATGGGCAGCGCGAACTGGCCGAAGCCCTGGCCGGCTTGCGACCGGTGCGCCAGGGCAAAGTCCTGATGAACGGCAAAGAAATCACCCGCGCCTCGCCTGCCGAGCGCATCAACGCCGGCCAGTCTTACATTCCCGAAGAGCGCATGCGCGAGGGAGCCATCAAAGAGTTCAGCGTGGCCGATAACTTCGTACTGGAGGACCACGCCAAGCCGCCCTACGCTCGCGGCCTGTTCCTCAACCGCAACGTCATCCAGAGCCGCACCCGCCAGGTCATCGAAGCCTACAAGGTCAAAACGCCCGGGCCCGATACGCCCATCAAGAACCTGTCTGGCGGTAATATCCAGAAATTAATTCTGGCCCGGGAACTGACCCGCAAGCCCATGGTGCTGATCGCATCGCAGCCTACGCGCGGCGTGGACATCGGCGCCAGTGAATACATCCACCTGCGCCTGCTGGAACAGCGCCAGGCCGGTACGGCCACCCTGCTGATTTCCGAGGACCTGGACGAGATCCGCGCCCTCTCGGACCGCATTGCCATCATCTACGAAGGCGAGATCATTGGCATCGTCGATAACGCCAACGCCACCCTGGAACAGTTGGGCTTGATGATGGCCGGTGTCCATGAAAAATCGTCTGAAGCCTGAATTCGGGACTTTTCATTTCAATCCCGAGCAGGTATTATAAATAGACATAGTAACTACTCAGCCCGAGGCGAACACCTCTCCCTGAGTGGTTTTATAATGTTCTTACTCAACATCGGTGGTCGGCAATTGATCTTGTCGGCGTCGGGTCCGAGAACCCGTCGAAAAGCACCGCCGTTCCGAATGGAGCCCACCGATTATGAGCCTATGGTCTAATTACGTGATTCCAGATTCGGTTGCCGGTGCCTTACAGGCCCTGGCGACCGCCCCGGGGCCGGCGCGCCCGGTCGCCGGGGGCACCGACCTGCTGCTGGAACTCCAGCAGGGACGCCACTCCCCTCTCGACACCCTGGTCGATATCACCCACATTCCCGAACTTAACTGCCTGGAAATGCGCCAGGAACGCCTGTTCATCGGCGCGGCCGTGAATGTGCGCACCGTCACCACCTCTCCCCTGGTACGCACGCACGCCCCGGCCGTCTCCGAGGCCTGCGACCTGATTGGCGGGCCACAGGTGCGCAATACGGCCACCCTGGGCGGCAACGTGGCCCATGCCTTGCCGGCCGCAGATGGGATGATCGCCCTGTGCGCCATGGATGCCCAGGCCGAGATCGCCAGCCCGGAGGGCACCCGCCTGGAGCCCATCCTCGACCTGTTCCGCGGGCCGGGCCTCTCGTCTCTGCAGCCGCAACGGGACCTGCTGGTTGGCTTTTACATCCAGGCCCGCCGGCCCGGCCAGGCTTCGGCTTTCAACCGCATCATGCGTCCCCAGGGCGTGGCCCTGCCCATCCTGAACACCGCCGTGTGGCTGCAGCGCACCGGGGACCGCATTCAATCGATCCGTATCGTCTTCGGCCCTTCCGGCCCCGTCCCCCAGCGGGCGCGGGCCCTGGAAGAAGCGCTGACCGGCTATGCCTATGCCGGGCAGCCACCCCAATCCACCCAAGAGATCATCGCCGCCAGCCTGCGCTTCCGCAGTAGCCCGCAGCGCGCCAGCGCCGAATACCGTTACCAGCTTAGCCAGGTTCTGTTGGAGAGCACTATCCAAAAGGCCTGGCAGCGGGCAGAATCAATAGAGGTAGTATGAACGCACAAACCATCCAATTTATCGTTAATGGCGCAGCGGTGACGGCCAGCGTCGCGCCGGATGAAATGCTGGCCGACGTACTGCGCTACCACCTGGGCCTGACCGGCACCAAAATCGGCTGCAACGAAGCGGAATGCGGCTCGTGCACCGTGTTGGTGGATGGAGAGCCGGTGCTCTCCTGCACCTATCCGGCCCTCAAGGTACAGGGCAAACAGGTCATCACCGTCGAGGGCCTGGCCGCCCAGACCCCGAGTGCGCCGCTGCACCCCCTGCAGCAGGCCTTTGTCGATTACGGCGCCGTCCAGTGCGGCTTCTGCATCCCCGGGCAGCTGATGACCGCCTACGCCCTGTTGCTGAAGAACCCCGATCCCAGCGAAGACGACATCAAATACGCCCTCAAAGACACGCTGTGCCGCTGCGCCGGCTATACCACCATCATCCAGTCCATCCAGGCCGCGGCCGCCTCGCTGCGCACCGGCCAGCCCATTCCGGCGCCCAACACCCCGCCGTCTGCTACCCCGGGCCGCGCCGTGGGCACCCTGCGGCCCCGTCTCGACGCGGCCGCCAAGGTAACCGGCAAAGCCATCTACACCGACGACATCCAGTTCGAGGGCATGCTGCACGCCCGCGTCAAGCGTGCCATGCTGCCCTCGGCCATCGTGCGCAAGATCGACACCCGCCGCGCCCGGGCCCTGCCCGGCGTGGTCGCCGTGCTGACCGCTGCGGACGTCCCCGGCGAGAACCGCCACGGCCTGGTCGTCTTCGACTGGCCGGTGCTGGTCGGCGAGGGCCAGCGGGTGCGCACCGTAGGAGACGCGCTGGCTATCGTGGCCGCCGAAACGCGCCAGATCGCCACCCAGGCCCTGGAACTGATCGAGGTCGAGCTCGAGCCCCTGCCCGTGGTCAGTGACCCGGTGCAGGCCCACCAGCCGGACGCGCCCTCTGTCCAGGACAAGGGCAACCTGCTCAAACACATCAAGGTGCGCAAAGGGGACGTGGACCAGGGCTTCGCCGCAGCCGACGTCATCCTGGAACACACCTTCCACACCCCCTTCCACGACCACGCCTTTATCGAGCCGGAATGCAGCATCGCCCGCCTGACCCCCGAAGGGCGCGTGGAGATCTACGTCGGCTCGCAGATTCCCTATTCCGATCGCTCTCAGGTGGCCCAGGCCCTGGGCCTCCCCGACGAGCAGGTACACGTCATCGGGCAGCTCATCGGCGGCGGCTTCGGCGGAAAAGAGGACATCGCCGGGCAGATCCACGCCGCCCTGCTGGCCCGCTCTACCGGCCGGCCGGTCAAGCTGCTCTTCGACCGCCACGAAAGCCTGCTGGTGCACCCCAAGCGCCACGCTACCCAGATCCGGGTGAAAATAGGCGCCGACCGCGACGGACAGCTCCTTGCGGTGGAATCGGAGCTGTACGGCGACACCGGCGCCTACGCCTCGCTGGGTGAAAAAGTCATGACCCGCGCCACCACGCATTCCTCCGGCCCCTACGAAGCCCCGCACGTCAAGGCGGATTGTTTCGCCATGTACACCAACAACCCCCC
>JAAZNB010000396.1 GCA_012798515.1 Chloroflexota bacterium | reverse complement strand
GGGAGCGTGAAAGTTGGCTTTTGCTTCAGGCGCGGAAGACTTCATAGAACTTGAGGTTGATAAAACGCCCGGTCGGTATTAAACTACATTTGCCCTGGACTTCATTGGCTGGTATCATTCCAACTCTATCGTTAACAAAAAGGAAGGTTTTCATGGATGCAGCAATTGAAAGCGTGCGGGTCAAGCTTGCCGAGCTGGGCCGTGTCATTTTCGAACGCCGGCTGACCGATACGGCCGGCGGCAACTTAAGCGCCCGCGTCGGCGACCTGGTATGTATCACCCCCCGTTACGCCGGCTCGAAGTATAACTGGCAGTTACGCCCGGAGCAGGTGCTGGTGACAGACCTGGACGGCAACAAACTGGAAGGCGATGGCGATATCTCCCGTGAGGCCAAAGCCCACATGGCGCTGTACAAGGCCTTCCCGGATGGGAATTCGGTCTTTCACGTGCACGCCCAGAACGTGCTGGTGTTTTGCGCCGCCTGCCAGCCGATTTATCCGGTGCTGGAGTCGACCTTGAAGTTTGGCGAGGTCAAAGTGTGCGAGTACGCCCCGGCGCACTCCCCGCAGCTGGCCGAGAACATCGTGGCCGTGGTCCGTGGCCAGGAAGCCCGCATTAAGACCCAGGCAGCGGCCGTGATCGCTCCCTGGCACGGCCTGTTCGTGCTGGGAAAGGATGTCGAAGCGGCCTACGATGCGGCCGAACGCATCGAACTGAACGCGCGCTGCATCCTGCAGGGCCAGGCCCTGCGCCAGCCCGGCGGACCGGACGTGTTCGAACAGCCGCGCCAGGCCCTGGCCGCCGCGGTGGCGCAGTACAAGAAATAGGCCGGGCTGCCTTATGATTGTAACCGTCACACCAAACACCGCGATCGATTACACCTTGTTTGTCCCCAGCTTCGAGCTGAACAAGACCCTGCGCACCACACAGGCCGTGTGGGGTATGGCCGGCAAAGCCGCCGACGCCTCCTGGACGTTGGGCGAGTTGGGCATTCCCAGCCTGGCCACCGGCTTCGCCGCCGGTTATCCCGGGAAGCGCATGATCGAAATGTTCCACGCCAAGGGTGTGCAGACCGATTTCGTCTGGGTGGATGGGGAGACGCGCATCAACGTCCTGGTGGTCTCTGAAGATGGCCGGGGACAATCTACCCTGGCGGTCGAGACCCTGCAGGCCAATGAGACCCACGTCGATCAGCTGCGGGCCAAGTACATGGGCATGCTCGACCAGGCCAGCACGGTCATCCTGGGCGGATCTCTGCCCGGCGACCTGGACCCGGCCCTGTACACCGAGCTGATCGGCGCGGCGCGGCGGCGGGACATCCCGGTGGTGTTCGACGCCTATTTCGGGCCGTTCCTGCGCGCCGGCCTGGCCAGCCACCCCACGTTTATCAAGCCCAACCGGGTGGAGCTGGAAAGCCTGACCGGCAAGCCGGTGAGCTCGCTGGAAGACGCCTACCGGGCCGGGATGGACGTGTACCGCCAATACGGCACCATGGTGGTGGCCACCCTGGGCGAAGAAGGCGCCCTGGCCGTCCTGGGCGACCGGGCTTACCGTATCCCGCCCCTCAAGGTCAAGGTGGTCAGCACAGCTGGGGCCGGCGACGCCGTCCTGGCCGGCCTGGCCTACGCCCTGTCAGAAAAGAAGCCCCTCGAAGACGGCCTGCGCCTGGGTACTGCGGCGGCTGCGGCGGTGATCATGACCCCGGCCACGGCGGACTGCCGGCGCGAGGACGTGGAAGCGCTGCTGCCTAAAGTTGAGTTGATCCCTTATTCCCTGTGAATGAACGCTGCGCCCCACGACAGCTGGGGCGCAGCCTACTCTATTACGAACGCCTGCCGGACTGTTTTCCTGCATTGCACGGCGTAAATACTTGCCTGGATCGACCCGGTCACGCCGGGATGGTGCGTGAGGAAAAAGGCCGGTTACAGTCACGAAACGGCATCGCGGGCAGAGGAGGCCCAGAAGGTATGTTCGAATTGTTGGTTACGGCGCGTTCCTTTGGTTTTGCCGGTGCGCGTGGCATAGAGGCATTACAAGGCCTGCCGGGAGTATCCCTGACCCGTCCCGAGCACGAACAGGCTTTTACCGAAGCCGAGATGTGCGCCCTGGTACCGGGGAAAGACGCTTTGATCGTCGGTACCGACCAGGTCACACGCCAGGTGATCGAATGCGCCGACCGTTTGAAGGTCATTTCCAAGCATGGGGTGGGCGTGGATAACATCGACCTGGCCGCGGCCAGCGCGGCGGGGATCCTGGTGACCAATCTGCCAAACATGAACGACAAAGCCGTGGCGGATATGACCTTCGGGCTGATCCTGTCCCTGGTGCGCGGCATCTGCCGGGCCGGGGAGCGTTCGCACCAGGGGCGCGGGGACAAGTTCCTGGCCCACGACGTGTGGGGGCGGACCCTGGGGGTGATCGGCACCGGGCGCATCGGGCGCGAGGTCGTCCGCCGGGCGCAGGCTTTCGACATGCGCGTGATCGCCTACGACCTGTATCCCAACCCCGACGCCGCCGGCCGCTTTGGCTTCCGTTACGTCTCTCTGGAAGAGCTGTTGCAGGCGGCAGACATCGTCACCATCCACGTGCCGCTCACGGCGCACACGCGCGGCCTGGTGGGGGCGGCCGAGATCGCCCAGATGAAATCCAGCGCCTACCTGATCAATACCGCCCGGGGCGGCATCGTCGACGAGCTGGCCCTGGTGCAGGCCTTGAGCGCCGGCCGGCTGGCCGGCGCGGCCCTGGACGTGTACGACAAGTCCCTGCTGGCGGAACCGGGCGCCTATGGCCTGGATAACCTGCTGCTGACCCCGCACGTGGCCGCCTACACGGTCGAGACCCTGGAGGCCATGGATCTGGCGCTGGTAGGCGAATACGAGCGCGTCCTGGGCGGCGAATTGCCCATGAACCTGCTCAACCGGGACATCCTTCCCCACGCCCGGTTTGTGTCTGCCTGAAATTTTTAAGGTCGTTAATTTAAACCTATGTCCGTTCCTGCGACGCCGGCAGTCAGAAATCGCCTGCCCCTGATGGCATTGTTGGCCGCCAACGCGGTGTCGCTGGTGGGCAATATGCTGGCTGCGATCGGCATTCCCTGGTTCGTGCTACAGACCACCGGCAGTGCGGCGCAGACCGGGATTACCGGTTTTTTCACCATCCTGCCGGTGGTGCTGGCGGGTTTCCTGGGAGGTACGCTGATCGACCGCCTGGGGTACCGGCGTACGAGCGTGATCGCCGACCTGGCCAGCGGCATCACTGTGGCATTGATCCCCCTGCTGCATTTCTCTATCGGGCTGGAATTCTGGCAGCTCATGGCGCTGGTATTCCTGGGGGCTTTGCTGGACGCCCCGGGCAACACCGCCCGGGACGCCATGATCCCCGAGCTGGCTGAGCTGGCCGGGATGCCCATCGAGCGGGCTACTGCCTTGATCCAGATCATCGAGCGCGGCTCGCGCCTGGTGGGCGCTCCGCTGGCAGGGGTGCTGATCGCCGTGATGGGTACGGCCAATATGCTGTGGGCCGACGCGGTTTCGTTCAGTGTGTCGGCGGCCGCGGTGCTGCTGGTGGTGCCGGCCGCGCAGACTCGCCCGGCCGCAGCCGCACAGGGCAGGTATTTCGACCAGTTGTTGGAAGGGATGAAGTTCCTGCGCGGCGACCGCCTGATCCTGTCGATGGTGATTATCATCATGGTCACCAACTTTCTGGATGCGGCCTTCGGTGGGGTAGTGCTGCCCGTCTACGTGGACCAGGTGTTCGACGATGCGCTCAACCTGGGGTTGATCATCGCCGCCGGTGGGGGCGGCGCCGTGGTGGGAGCCCTGATCTTCGGCGCGGTGGGCCACCGGCTGTCACGGTTTGGGGTCTTCCTGGTGGGGTTCGTGCTGACCGGCCTGCGCTTCTGGGTTTTCCTGTTCTACCCATCCCTGGGGGTGATCTTGCTGGCCGGTTTCGTCGCCGGCGTGGCAGCCGGGCCGATCAACCCTATTATCGGGGCAGTGGAATTCGAACGTATCCCGCCCGACATGCGCGGGCGGGTGTTTGGGGCCGTCACCGCCGGGGCGTGGGTGGCGATGCCCCTGGGCACCTTGCTCGGGGGATTGTTCACCGAACGGTTCGGCCTGGGGCCGGTGCTGACCCTGCTGGGGCTGGCTTACCTGGTGACCACGCTCAGCATCGCCCTGGTCCCGGACATGCGGGCCATGAACCGCCCGCCGGTATCCCTGCCGGCCGGCGGATAAAAAACAGGGCCGAGCATTTTGCTCGGCCCTGTTTTTTATCCTGGGGGATATTTAACCGCCCGTTGCACCTAATTTGAGAAAAGTCTTGATCACCCTGGCCGGCTGCCCATCCGGGCTGACCAGACGGTAAGCGCCGGTCGCGCCCGGGATCAGGATGGTCTCCAGGTAATGCAGCGGGTGGCTGCCGCTGGACCATTCCACCCGGATTTCTTCGCCCTGGGTCATGGTCAGCACGTGCCAGCGTTCCCCCCGGGTATCCCCGGCGTAGGGTTCGGTGAAATCGATGCGGTGTACGGCATAATCGGTCCACGGGCGGTCGGCGTTGACGTATTCCTGCCAGCCGTCGCCCTGTTCCAGCAGCCGCGGCTTTTCGATCAGGTTCTCCCGGGCCCAGGCCGTGCGGCGGGAGAAATCGATGGTCTCGAAGGCCTGCTCGATGTGTACCGGGCGCAGAGAGCCGTCTTTACCGCGGCGCATGTGGTCGTAGATGCGGTAGGTGTGGATGTCGCGGGCGGAGACGATTTCCAGCAGCAAATTGTTCGCCCCGATGTAATGCACCGTGCCGGCCTGGATCTGGAACATGTCGTGGGGTTGGGCCGGAAAGCCGTTGACGTAGTCCTCGACCTCGAAGGGGACCTGGGCGTCGCGGGCCTGC
>JAAZNB010000395.1 GCA_012798515.1 Chloroflexota bacterium | reverse complement strand
TTGTCAAGGGGGTTGCCCCCAATTTCCCGGCCGGAATGCGTGATTCCCCACCAATGTAGGAATTTGTCCGACTCAACTCGTCTGAATTCTGGACGATAAAAACAATGTACGTTCCCCTTTCTTTTGGGACAGCGGTTGTGTTCGTTTTCACTTGCTTTCCGGCTGAAAATGGGCCGGCCGATTACTGTATGAATGATGGCACACAGACTCAATGGAGGGTCAAAGACCACAGGCCAATTCACTTCACACCGCTTATCGTCTTTTACCGGGTACAGCATTTATTGATAAAAGGGTGAGAACATGAAATTTAACATCATGACCAAGCTAATTGCCAGCTTCCTCGTCATCAACGCCATTATGGTCGGAATGGGTATTTTCGGCCTGTCCAGGATGAAGGCCATGTACGAGAAGACGGTTTACGTGGGCACCAACCTGATGCCCAGTGTGGACGCCATCAAAACCATCCACCTGACCGCCAGCAACTACCGGCGCCAGCAAATCCAACACGTCATCGCCACCAGCCAGGCCGATAAGGCCGAATACGAAACGAAAATGGAGGGCTTCGCGCAGCAGATCGATGCCCAATTCAAGAATTACGAGCAGATGATCACCGACGACCAGGATGGCCAATACCTGCAAACCTTGAGCGCCGCCTGGCTTGCGTACCGGCAAACCACCGCCCCCGTGATGGAGAATAGCCGCCAGGCGAACACCACGGCCGCCCTGGAGCTGCTCAACGGCGAGGGCCGGGATTTGTTCACCCAGATGAACGACGGCCTGGAACAGTGGGCCGGCTACCAGGACCAGCTGGCCAGCCAGTACCTGCAAAACGCCAGCGGCGATTACAACGAAACCAGCACCATGTTCATCGTCCTGCTGGTGGTAGCTGCGGTGTTCGCCCTGGGGTTGAGTTACGCCCAGGCGCATACCTTCTCCCGGGCCGCCCGTTTGATGGCCGACACGGCCGGGCAGATTGCCCAGGTAGACCTGGTGGACCTGGTCGACGAGATCAAGGCCCTATCGAACGGCGACCTGACCCGTTCTGTGGACATCCGGACCCAGGTGCTGGCTTACAAATCAGGGGACGAGCTGGGTCTGCTGGCCAACCGCTTCAACGACATGATCTTGCGCCTGCACGAAACCGGGCTGGCCTTCGCCGACATGACCCACAGGCTTAAAGGGATGATCGGCAACGTCAACGACAACGCCGCCCGGCTCAACGTTGCCTCCAACCAGCTGTCCACGGCCGCTACCCAGTCTGGACGCGCCTCGGCCCAAATCGCCAGCACCATCCAACAAGTCTCGCAGGGCATCAACCAGCAGTCCGCCTCGGTCTCTCTCACCGCCGCTTCGGTGGAACAAATGTCGCGCGCCATTCAGGGTGTGGCTTTAGGCGCCCAGGACCAGTCGGCGGCAGTCGCCAGGGCTTCCAGCTTTACTTCACAGATCTTCACTGCCATCGAGCAGATCTCCGCCAGCGCCCAGGCCCAGGCCGCCAGCGCCGCCCGTTCGGTGAACACCACGCAGACCAGCGCCAAGACGGTAGAAGACACCATCCTGGGCATGAAGACCATCAAGATCAAGGTAGATCTATCCGCCCAGCGCATGCAGGAAATGGGGCAGAAATCGGAACAGATCGGCATGATCGTCGATACCATCGACGACATCGCCTCCCAGACCAACCTGCTGGCCCTCAACGCCGCCATCGAAGCCGCTCGCGCCGGAGAACACGGCAAGGGCTTTGCCGTGGTGGCCGACGAAGTGCGCAAGCTGGCCGAGAAATCGGCGTCGGCCACCAAAGAGATCACCAACCTGATCCTGAGTATCCAAAGCACGGTCCAGGACGCCGTCCAGGCCATGAACGAAAGCGCCGGGGAAGTCGAAAAAGGGGTGGAGCTGGCCAACCAGTCCGGCAGCGCCCTGTTCGATATCCTGGAGACGGCCAGGAACAGCAAGCTCACCGGCGAGGAAATTGCCGCAGCAGCCAGGCAGATGATCTCCGTCGCCAATGAACTGGTCAGCGCAGTGGACTCGGTCTCCGCCGTGGTAGAAGAAAACACCGCTGCCACGGAACAGATGTCCGCCAGCTCGAACGAAGTCTCGCACGCAGTGGAAAACATCGCCAGCGTCAGCGAAGAGAACAGCGCCGCGGTAGAAGAGATCAGCGCCGGCGCCGAGGAAATGAGCGCCCAGGTGGAAGAAGTGACCGCTTCGGCCCAGTCCCTGGCCGAGATGGCCTACGCACTGCAAACCATCGTGGAACAATTCAAGCTAGACGAAGACTCGCACCCTGCCCCCGGGCACAGCCGCCCGGAAGGATCGCCGGGCGAGCCCCTTGAACAGGCGGCCGTTCTGCTGCCCGGCTGACGAAAGGGGCCATCGTAAGGAGGTAAACATCTATGGAAAAGTTATACGCGGTATTCGACCTGGGCCACGAGTCGTTTGGAATCTGTATTTCCGAAATCGACAATATCATCAAGATGCAGCCCATCATCCCCCTGCCGCACGCGCCGGTCTTTATCGAAGGCAT
>JAAZNB010000394.1 GCA_012798515.1 Chloroflexota bacterium | reverse complement strand
GAAACCCTGCGCGACGACTACGTCTACACCGGCGAGCCCTTCGACGTGGTGGCGATGCGCGGTATGCGCGAGCGCCAATTCCGCCACCTGGTCAAAGCCGGCGCCTTCAACCCCAAGTACAGCCCCGGCGGCCTGGTCGACATCGAATACCTGGTGCAGGGCCTGCAGATCACCCACGGCAAGGGAAACCCCGCCCTGCGCTGCACCAATACCCGCCAGGGCCTGGCCGCCTTGACCGCGGCCGGCATCGTGCCCGAGGAAGATTCCACCCCCATCCGCAAGGCGCACACCTTTTTGCGCTGGCTGATCGACTCGCTGCGCGTGGTGGCCGGCAACGCCAAAGACCTGGTGGTGCCGCCCGAAGACAGCGAGGAATACGCCTACCTGGCCCGCCGTTTACGCTATGGCGGCGACACGGCCGGCCTCAGCGAAGGCCTGGCCCAACACAGCGCCTACGTACAGGAAGTCAACCGCCGCCTGTTGGGCGGCTAGAGGGTGTTATGAACTTAAAAGACATGGGCCAGGCGGTGAACAAAGGATTTGAGCATCAGCATGGCCAACGCCAGACAGGTCAAGCCTGCCAGGGTTCCCCATAGGGTAAAGTGCCCCGATAGGGGTATAGTGCCCCAGGGGTACGCCCGACCGAACACGGCCGGCCAGGGATGCCGGCTTACCCGACTCGTCTCAGGCATACCCCGGTGGTCCGCGCGGGGACATGAAAATGGCCGCCGCGCCACACGGACACGTTTGCTGCGACCGGGGGCCGGTACGACCGGAAAAAGAGGTGCGTTACCAACGCACCCTACAGAAGAAATCGCCTAACCCGCCCTGCCTCGGGCACACCCCCATTGATCCGGCCGGGACGCCGGGGCGAGGGGGTTCATAACACCTTCTAGCAAAAAAGGCGCCAGGGCGGTTCCCAGGGCCGCTCGCGCGCCCGACCGGGCATTTAAACGGGCTGGAGCCTGTCCCAGCGACCTGGCTACAGGCTCCATTGAACGGAGAGAGAGATGCCCTACTTATCCGGAATTGGTAAAGTGTAGATCAGGCTGTCACCGGGGCAGGCTCCAGCTCTGCAGGATAACCTTCCACCCCCATCTCAGGCAGGTCCAGGCCGGCCATTTCGTCGGCCGCCGAGACCCGCAAGAGCTTGAAGGCGGCCAGGAGCTTGAAGAAGGCGTAGGATAACCCGAAGACCACCACCAGGATGGTCAGCCCTTCGGCCAGCTGGGCCAGGATCTGGGTCGCCCCGCCGTAGAACAGGCCGGTCACCGGGCTGGCCACGCCGTTCCAGGCCGCCGTGTCCGGGTTGCCGTTGGCAAACAGCCCCACCGCCAGCACACCCCACAGGCCGTTGCACAGGTGGACCGGCACGGCCCCAACCGGGTCGTCGATCTTCAGTTTTTCCAGGCCAAAGGTCGCCAGGCACACCCACACGCCGGCCACCAGGCCGATGATCACCGCCCCCAGGCTGTCCACGAAGGCGCACGGGGCCGTGATGGCCACCAGGCCGGCCAGAATGCCGTTGACCGACAGGCCGGGATCGGGCTTGCGCGCCGGGCTAAACAGCCACATGTACAGCATGGCCGCACAGCCGCCCGCCGCGCCGGCCATCAAAGTGTTGACCGCCGCATTGACTGCCAGGTTGCGAAAACCGCCCACGAAACCCAGCGCCGAGCCGGGGTTGAACCCAAACCAGCCAAAGAACAGAATGATCGTCCCCAGCACCCCCATGGGGATGTTGTGGGCCGGGATAGCGTTGGCCGAGCCATCCCGGTTGAAACGCCCGATGCGTGGCCCGATGGCCAGGGCGCCGGCCAACCCGACCGCGCCGCCCACCATGTGGACCACGCCTGAGCCGGCAAAGTCTACGGTGCCATTCCCCCATCCTACCGTACGACCCAGGTCGGCCAACCAACCGCCGCCCCATACCCAGTTGCCGATCAAGGGGTAGATGAACATGCTCACCCACAGCCCCATCAGGGCAAAGCCGGCGAATTTGAACCGTTCAGCCATCGAACCGGTGGGAATGGTGGCCGCTGTGTCCATGAAGACCATCTGGAACAGGAAGAAAGCCAGCACTCCAAAGTTCGCCCCCAGGCCCCCTAGCAAGAAGCCTTTCAAACCCAGCACGCCTGCCCCGCCCAACAGCAGGGGCTTATCCAGCAGACCCGTCCAATCCCCCAGGGTCACCGGCGAGAAGGCCCAGGCGTCCAGGCCGTGGATGGCCGGGTACGTATAGTTCACCCCGCCGAATTGGAAAGCAAAACCCGTCAACCAATACCCCACTGCCCCGATGCAGAACACCATCATGTTCATCATCATGGTGTGGGCCACGTTCTTCGCCCGGGTAAAGCCGGTCTCCACCAGGGCAAAACCTGCCTGCATGAAGAACACCAGGAACCCGGCCAATAACACCCAAAAAGCATTGATACTCATCACCGCGTCGTCACTTTGGGCGGCAACGGCACTCACATCCGGGGGCTCAGGGCTCTGAGCCGCGACCGGAAAGACCGCAACCAATAGCAATCCCACCACGAAAACCGGGATTAAAAAGCGAGCCAAACGCGCAATCTTGTTCAGGTGCATACGCTTGTTCCCCTCCAAGGAACGAAACACCATCGGAAAAATAAGTAGAATGTAAATGCTCAGAAAGTGTGGGAACCCCTCCCGATTTTGAGGCGTTTGCCGGAGGCAAGCCCGCAAACAAACACCTCAAATCGGGTTTTTATCGGCTGTGACTACGGTTGAATGGGAAGGCTCAATACCAGCCGGAAATATCTTTGAAGAGGATAAAGGCAGTGGCTAACATCATGGCCAGCAGCGTGGGCGGGACGGCCGTGAGCGCCCAGCGCTTCCAGCCCACTTTACCATGATTGCGCTCCAGGTAAGAATACGCTACCACGTTGGCCGAAGCGCCGATGGGGGTCAGGTTGCCGCCGATGTCCACCCCCAGGGCCAGCGACCACACCATCAGAGACAGCGGGGGCATGCCCGGCTGGTTGGCCAGGTCACCCAGCACGTAGCTCATGGCCAGCGCCAGGGGCACGTTGTCCACCACGCCGGAGGCCAGACCAGGGGCCCAGTGCAGCAGCATGACCAGCCCGGTGGGATTGGTGCGTGAAGCCGCCGCCAGGCTCTCCGCCAGGCTTTCGAAGATATTGACCTTCTCCAACCCGCCGATGATCACGAACAGGCCGGCGAAGAACAGGATGCTTTCGCTGTCCACCTTGAGGATGATATCTTTCACCCGGAACTTCCGCAGGGCAAAGAGCGAAATCGCTGCCGGTACCAGGGCGGCGATGGCCGAGGTGATGTGCAGCCCGGTGAGCTCGGATAAGGGCGCGTGGAAGACCAGCAGTAACACTGCGCAAAGGAAACCCGCCAGGCCAACCCGGGTCAGGTGGGCGTGCAGCGGCTCACTATGCAGGCGCTCGATCTCTTTGATGGTGTCGGGCGTGAGCATGGCGTGCGCCAGTTGCAGGGCCTTACGGTTGCGCAGGTAGAACAGCGCCAGCAAGAGCAGGGCCGCCAGGGCCGAGATAGGGCCGGTGTGGGTGATAAAATCCGCGAAGTTGAAGCCCAGGGTAGTGCCCAGGATGACGTTGGGCGGGTCCCCCACCAGCGAGCCGGCGCCACCGGTATTGGCGGCACACACCTCGGCGATAATCAAGGGGATCGGGTCCAGTTTCATCAACATACACAGTTGCAGCGTCAGCGCCGAGAGGAACAACATCACCGTGATGCTGTCCATGAACATGGCCAGGAAAGCCGCCAGCAGAATAAGGATGACGAACAGGTACCCGGGGTGGAAATTGACCTTGCGCAGCGCCGTCATTGCCAGCCATGAGAAAAACCCTGCTTCGTTGAGAATCGACACCAGTAAGAACATTCCCGCCAGTAAACCCAGCGTTTCCCAGTTGATATAATGAAACGCCTCCGCAGGCGTCAACACGCCGATCAAAATAAGCACACCCCCACCGATCAACGAAACCAGGTGGCGGGGAAATTTTTCCGTCATGATCAGGATATAAACGATGGCAAAGACGATAATTGCGCTCCACATAGGCTGACCTCACTGCTACCTCAAGATGCTTCCATTGTATGAACAACTTCGCTCGCATCCCATGCCCCAATGGTGCACTCTGTGGGTCATGCAGGGGGTAATTTTATACGGCGGAAAACCGGCGAAATGGGAGGAATTTTATCTTAATGGGTCACCCAAATGGGGCATAGCCCGATTCAACCAGCGGGTACCCACCCGCTTCTTCACCCGCCTACCGGGCGATGGGCCAGCCCGCTGTCTACCCCGATCTGCGGGTCCTCCAACGGCGCCATGTGCCCGCTGTGCCCGGCCAGCACCAGGGTCAGGGAGTGCTACAAAGCAAACGCCAGGGCAGTCATGGGGCAAGTCCGAGACAGGGTTCCGTGCCCAATCGCCGGCAGGATGACCTTGGCGCGCAACAGTTGGGCGTCCGGCGCATTGGCCTTCACATCCCCAGGTACACGGCAATGGGCCCCTTTTCCGGCCATCCATGGCCTGGCCCACAAATCCTCCTATTTTCCTCTCATTTTGTAGGATAAACACCCGACACGCCGGTGATTGACTTTGCCCCAGGAAACGTTATAATGACACTAGGTATATGGTTTTGAATCGGAGTAATTGAATCTACGTCGTGCTATAGTATTAAAGGGGGATTTTTGCCATGAACGCTCGTGCGACAGCCGGACCAACAGCTTGTACATGTTGTGCCCACTGTACGTCGGTTCGATCTGGCAATTTATGAGAACCGGCCTTGGGCCGGTTTTATTGTTCTTCCCGGGCTAAAAGGGATAGTGCGTTTAGGGCGGCGATTCGTTACGTACCGGGTACCTATTCGAAAAACGTTGGAAACAATTTTATCCACCACGGCACATCAACGGCGCACGGAAGTTACATGATTGATATTGGAGACTCTTCGAGGTAGCGCACACATGACATGACCTGAACGGGCTTATTCGCGCGGCGCCGATTAACGACGTATCTTCATTGCTATAAAATCTCCCGCGGTTACGCAACGATAATGTTGGGCTTTTAATTAGTGCGCCCCGGTTGGCTGCCACCAACCGAGGCATTTGCACTCAGGGCACGCTTCAGCACCCTCTATGCATTTAAATTATACACCTTATCGATTCGGCCGCGCCTTACAAAACAGTTATCGGAAAACATGAAACCAATAGCGGAAATGCTGCTCTTAACAACTGAATACTCTCCAGATCACAATTGGGTCTCAATTCGCACACTACAAAACGAAGGGGGAGAAAATGGTCGACACAAACGAGATTGAATTGAACTGGATCTTCAACGTCATCCGCCGCCGGATCGGGGTCATTGTCGCCATCACCGTTGCCGCCGCGCTGGTCGCTTTTGCCGCTGCATCCTGGATGCCGCCCGTTTACGAGGCCTCTGCTGTGCTCTTCGTCGAGCCGGCCCAAGATACCCTCTCCAACGAATATAGCTCCTTGATCGCCGGGGAACGCCTGGCAATCACCTACAGCCAGATGCTGGGTGAGAACGCCATCCTGCAGGCCGCCATCGACCAGCTCAACCTGGACGAAACGCCGCAAGAGCTCTCCCAACGGGTCGAAGCCACCCCCATCAGCAATACCCAGCTGATCCGCCTGACGGTAAAAGACTCCTCACCCCAACAAGCCGCCCGGGTGACCAACACCATCGCCGGCGTGCTCATCACGCACATCCAGGAGCTCAACATGGAGCGTTACGCCGGCTCCCTCGAGAAACAGCAGGCCAGCCTGGATGACCTGTCGCAAAAGATCGACGCCACGCGCGCCCAGATCGACACATTATCCAAGCAAATCGTGACGGAAGAGGCCGAATTGGCACGGCTTGAAAATTTACTCAGTGAATATCGGGACGATTACCGCTTGCTGCAACAAAGCTACCAATCTATCCAGCTCTCCATGGTCCAGGAGACCGACAAGGTCCATGTGGTGGATGCCACGCAGGTCGTGCGCCAGCCCGGCGCCCCGGCCACCTATAAAGCCGTGGTCACTCTTCTGGTCGATCCCAGCCTGTTGATCGGCAGTAACACTTACACCTTCTCGCCCACCAGCGAACGCCTGGTGTTGACCTACGGGCCCATGCTGGTCGGCGACCAGATGCTGAATTCGGTCATCTCTCAGCTACAGCTCAGCGACACACTCGAGACGCTGCGCTCCAAGGTCGCCGTGGAAGCCGTGCCGGGCACCCAGCTCTTCCGGCTCAACG
>JAAZNB010000393.1 GCA_012798515.1 Chloroflexota bacterium | reverse complement strand
TTCCTGTGACCGGGCCGGGCTGCTGGCCTGCGGCCGGCCGGACAAGGCCGTCTCGGCCCTGGTCAAGCTGGTGGCTGCCGACGCCGACACGCCGGAAGAGCTCCGCCGGGCGCTGGCGGCCATCGAAGCCGAGGACGATTCGCCCCTCAACGTACTGGCTGAGTCGCTATCTACCCATCCCATGCTGGTGCGGCGCATCCAACAGATCCGCCAGTATGCCGCCAACCCGGCTTACCAGCGCTTGCAAGCCAGCGTGAACCAGGCCGCTCCTTTATAAGGCAGCCGGCGCCGTTTCCCCAGCACATCAGGACAATCTACAAATTATTCGCATAGCCTTGGTTGCGCCTCGGGCCGTAGCGAGACAATTACTCTGCCAGGAACTGTTCCTGGCGCACGCGCTCTTCCCAGGCATCCCAGCCGTCCAGCTCGGGTGGGAAGAAATAGACCGCCCATACCCCGGACCCCGGCTGCCTGGTGTTCTTCAGCGTGCGGTAGTCTTCTGAATCGACCGTCTCGCCGTAGGGCGTGAAGCGGTTGACGATCTCTACCCAGGTCTGGCCGGGCTTCAACGGGAAAGGATTGCCCCGGGCGTCCTCGAAACGCGGCGGGCGGAAACGCCCGGTCTGGCGTTCGTATTCGTCGTTGCCCGTGGTCCAATAGATGGAATACACCTGCCCGTCCCGGAAGAGCAGCGCCGGCAGGCGGTCTATGTACAGCAGGTCGATATCGAACAGGGTTTCGGTGTAGCGGTGGTAGTTGGCGAACAGGATAATCACGTTCTCGTAGGTCAGCGCCTCGCCGTTCAGTCGGTCGGTCTGCAAGGTAAAGTTCTGCCCGGTGCCGTCGTCCTGCCAGCGGTGATAAGACCCGCTCTCGGAGTCGTAGCGCCAGATGATCTGGTCGATCGTGTGGTAGGGCAGCCAGATCATGCGCCCGGCCTGGCCGCCGGCGGGGGGCTGCGTCTCGAAACGCAGGCCCAGGGGAGCCGGCCGGCCTAGTTCTTGTGAAAAATCCTTTGCCACCCGTTCCAGGTCGTCCACCGGGAACATGGCCAGGTTGTAATCGTCATTGTCGTTATACACAATGTGATATTCGCTCAAGCGCGGCAGCACGTAGATCCCGGCCGAGGCGAACACGGCGAAGCCTTTATACAGCAGGCGCAGGCTTTCGTAGGGCAGGCGCCCGGAGCGGATCGGCCCGACCACCGGCCGGGTGCCGGCGGCCCAATCCTCTCCGCTGCGGCCGGGATAATCGCCGTAAAACACGGCCAGGAAACGAGAGGCCCCCTCGCCGAGGTACATCTCGTACACGAACGGGCTGTAGGACAGCCCGGCTTGAGGCCGCACTACCACCGGCGAGTTGGTGATGGATACCAGGGCAGGTGGCCGTTTCAGGCTGTCGGGATCGTTCACCGGTAGGCCGGAGAGCGGGTTGATCCCCGGCGGAAACTCGTCCGGCCCAATGGATTGGAACAGGGGCGGCGTGGCGCTGGCCCGGGCCGGCGTGCTCTCCGCTGGTGGGAGCGGCGTGTCCAGGACACGGGTAGGGGTTTCGCCGGTCATCTGGGTGTGCGCCGGGACGGTTACGGAGGCAGCCGGCGAAGGCAATGTCTGCCCGGTGGGAACAGGCCCCACGGCAGTGGTACACCCGGCTACCAGCAGCAGGGTAAACAAGCTCCGCAGCCAGTTGGTTTTCAAGCCAATTCGTTCCTTTCCCCCAGGGGTGAGCTAAGAAAAGCCGTGCAAGGGCGATCATCTCCCTTACACGGCTGTGAGGCTCACACGCCCTTATTGTTGGGGCTCGATGGCCGGGGCGGTAAAGTGGATGGCCCAATTACCCGAGCCGGGTTCCTTCTGCGTTTTCAACTGCATGTAATCGGTCGAGTCGACTACTTCGTCATAAGGCACGTAGGGGGGCACGATCTCCACCCAGGTCTGGCCGGGTTTCAACGGCACCGGGTTGCCTTCGGCGTCGATGAAGCGGATCGGGCGAACCCGCCCGGTGGTGCGCTCGTACTCGCCGTTCTTGGTCGTCCAGTAGATTTCGTACATCTGGCCATCCCGGAAGAGCAGCGCTTTGCCGCGGTCGATGTAGCTCAGGTCAACGTCGATCAGGGTCTCGGCATAGGCGTGGTGGGTGGCAAACAGGATGACCACGTTTTCGTAGGTCAGCACCTCACCGTTTAGCCGGTCGGTGAAGACGGTGAAGGTCTTGCCGTCGATGTTGTCCTGCCAGCGGTTGTAGGCGCCGCTCTGGAGGTCGTAACGCCAGATGATCTGGTTTAGATAATTGTAAGGCAGCCAGATCATGTTTCCCGGTTTGCCGTTCGTCGGCGGTTGCGGATCGAACATTTGCCCGCTCAAGGCGTTGACGCCAGGTAGTTGCTTGGAGCTGTTCTGGGCCACTTCTTTCAACTGGTTGACGTTGATCATAGCGCTGTTGATGTCGTCGTTGTCGTTGCCGAAGATGTTGGTCACTGCGTTGAGGTTCTCGGCCACGGTCTTATAGGCCGAGGCCATAACCAGGAAGCCGTTGTACAGCGAGCGCAAATGTTCGTAAGGCAGCCTGCCCGAACGGATAGGGCCAATCTGGGCGTCCACGATGTTGGGGTTGGCGTTGGGATTGTTGACCGCTTCCTGGGGATAATCTCCGTAGAACAGGGCCAGGAAACGCGACATGCCCTCGCCGATGTACATTTCGAAGACGATCGGGCTGTAAGACAGGCCGGCTTGTGGCCGGGCGCTGGGCGGGAAGTTGGTGATCGACACCAGGGCCGGTGGAAGGGTCAGGTTCTCGGGGTTTTTCACTTCCAGGCCGGTGAGCGGGTTGACGCCCACGGGGAAAGTATCCGGCCCCACGGGACCATCCGGGGTCTGGGTGGCAGCGACCCGGGTCGGGGTGGCCAGCAGCAGCGGGCTGGCTGCCGCCATACTTTGCCCCTGCGCAGGGGAAACCGCCGTGAAACCGAAGGTCCCCACGACGACCGCCAGCGCAAGCGTGGCAAACATTAGTTTTCGAATCATAAACACCTCGTCCAGAAGGTTACGGCGCCTGGGACTGCAAGAAGATTCCCCCTGGAAACTGGGCGAACAGGCGGCGTGTTGATCAAATGAGGGCGGGGATGTTGTGCCGCTCCATCCGGGGCCATTGTGGCCGGGATGCAGCCTGGAAATGCGGGCCAGGAAGTAAAACGGCGGAGTGTAAGACCAGGGTCGTGTTCAGGCGCCAATATTCCATTAAAGGTTGTGGTAAATCACCACATCGTCATTATACAACAGCCATTAGAACAAAATGACGAATCTAATAGAATTCTCACCTTACGTAAGTGAAAGCGGCGCGTCAGAAAGCACGCGCCGCCGAGGTTCACCGAGACCCGCGGCGTCCCACGTAGCACCGGGTGGTCATTCGCTCTTCCACTCGCTGGCAGCGCTGAGGCGGTTAAATTCCTCGTCTTCCAGCTTGCAGTCCACCGCGCCCAGGTTGTCGTTGAGTTGCTCGGTGTTACGCGGGCCGATGATGGGGCTGGTCACAACGGGCTTGTGCAGCAGCCAGGCCAGGGCCATCTGGGAGATGCTGTACTGGCCCTTTTCCTGGCCCATCTCTTCCAGCAAGTCCAGCAGGGCCCAATTGCGCTCGGTGAAATAGCGCCGGGCGCCCTCGGCGCGCGGGCTGTCCACGTCATTGGCATCCCGCCGATACTTACCGGTCAGGAAACCGCCCTCCAGTGGGCTGTAGGGAAGCACGCCCAGCCCGTAAGCCTGGCAGACTTCTTCCATCTCACGTTCGAAGCCCTCGCGGCGCACGATGCTGTAAGAAGGCTGGTAAGAGACGTAGCGCGCCAGGTTGCGCCGGTCCGAGGCCCACAGGGCCTGCATCATGCGCCAGGCCGGGTGGTTGGAAGCGCCCACGTAGCGCACTTTGCCCTGCTGTACCAGCGTATCGAAGGCCGCCATGGTCTCTTCGATGGGTGTGTTTTCATCGTACCAGTGGGACTGGTACAGGTCGATGTACTCGGTCTGCAGGCGACGCAGCGAATCTTCGGCGGAGCGGATGATGTGCACCCGTGACAGCCCCTGGTCGTTGGGCCCGTCGCCAATGACGGCCCTTACCTTGGTGGCCACCACCAGGCGGTGGCGCGGCAAGCCGCTGCGTTTGATCCAGCGCCCGACGATCTCTTCCGCTACTCCACCCGGGTTGCCTTCTACCCAACGTGAGTAGACGTTGGCGGTATCGATAAAATTGATCCCGGCCGCACAGGCCGCATCCAGCAGGCCATAGGCGTCTGGCTCGGCCACGTACCAGCCCAGCTGCATCGTTCCCATGCACAATGCGGATACTTTTAGCCCGGTGCTTCCCAGGTAACGATATTCCATTGTTTTCCTCCCAGGTTAGAATGTGCCCGTCGATCTTATTCTAGCCTAAATTGGCGAGAAGAGAAATTGGGCGGTGGCCGCGCCACACCTTTCTTATCGTCAAGCAACGATCTACTCTTTTATGGGAACAGAGGATCTTATCCCCAAAGGGGCATTTCCGAGCGTAAACGCCGGGAAATGCCCCTTTGGGCTTTTTCCCCCGGCCAGGATATGGCCTGGCCGGTCATGGTTTTACCAGAGTCTGCGGATCGACCGGATAGCGGAAGATGGCAGCTACATGGTTGCCGTCGGGCATGTGTTCTGCCGGTAGAACGTATATCCGGCCGTTGTTGGCCCAGGTTTGCACGACGGCCTGGTCGAGCAGGTCGTCGCTGCGTCCCGGCTGGTAGGCGCTGTGCAGCTGCAGGGTATTGTGCTCGGGGTCGAACTGTCCCCATAGCTCCCGGTCGAGGGCGACCAGCAGCGTTGCGACGCGCCCGTAATAGGCCGCCGGGAGGATCGCACGCAGGTCATTGGAGGCCAGGCCTTTCTCTCCCAGGGTATGGTGGCGCTGAAAGATTTCTTCCAGCTGGCGTTCGAAAACCGTCCGTACCAGTTCCCAGGCCCGCCGGTGCAGCTCTCGAGGCTGCATCTCTTCGGGATTGCCGTGGATACCTTCTCGGAGCAGGTTGGGGTAGCTGTTGGCCTGGCGATATATGGGGTGAAGGTATTCCACCCCGGCCAGGACCAGGGGGGCCGGGCTGCCGCGGATGGCCTTGCCCAGGCCTTCATCCACCCGGCGGCAGAAGCGGAGCAGGGTATCCTTTTCATCGTCGTCGCCCACCCCGTGCCCGTGGAAGACGGCATCACGCTCCCCGCGGCGGTTCTGGGTGCGGGTGTGGAACTGGAGCTGCTTTTCGGGATCCTCATAGGGCAGCGCCTCGGCCCGGCTGGTGGGCATGCCTTCCACCGCTACCGGGCGGATCGAATGGCGCGTGGCTTCGAAAAAGCGTACCTGGTTTTGGCTGAGGGCCAGGACGTAGAAATCCCCACCGGTTTGAAGGGCCGGCAGGAGGGGTTTGATCTGGAAGCGGTCGTTGACCAGCACCTGTTCATCCACAGCGATCGCCAGGCGCTGGGCCTGGAAGATGCCCTGGCCCAGGTAGAGGGCCAGGCTGCGTCCCTGTTTCATCCAGTAGCTGGGATCGTCGAACAAAGACTGGGCCGGGGCCAGCAGCCGTTCGATTTCGGGCGTCTTTACCCCCGCCGCGTTCAGGGCCTGTTCGGCCTGGCGCAGGGCGTTCTTCAAACGGATGGGGTTCTGGGTGTAAGTCTCGCCGGGCCCTTCGGTAGGGATCAGGATGGATACGGCCGGAAAGCCACGGTAGCGCATCAATCGTTGTACATCGTCCGGTTTTGGGGGATCGAGCATGCTTCCTCCTTGAACAGCCCCGGTTCTATGCGCCCGGGGACGTAGATTTGTGCTGGATGATGACGGCGTTGTTGATGAGAGCAGAATTGGGAATGAGGATGGTCTTCTCCGGATTCTTGAGCACGGTGTAACGCATGTTGATCTCCGTGACCAGGCCCTCCTGCCCGCTGGCGGTGATCGTGTCGCCCCGCTGGAATGGCTCGTAATACAAGATCAGGAAACCGGCCAGGAAGTTGGAGACGGCATCTTTGAGGGCAAAGCCCAGGGCAAAGCCGGTCAGTCCCAGGCCGGCGACCAGCGCGGCCACGTCGATGCCCAGCGTGCCCAGGGCGGTAATCAGGCCAAAGATGATGAAGCTGGTTTGGGCTACCTGACCCAGGAGCAGGCTGATGTCTTCAGACATGCGCCTGCGCTGGAAGAGCCCCTTCAAGAGGCGGGCAGCGATCAGGGACGCAATCCAGAAAAGCACGAAAATCAAGATGGCTGCCCCTAATTTGGGCAGGAACAAAATAAATGCATTGCTCAATAGTTCAAAATTGAGTCCTTGTGAATCCATGTTTTCCCTCTGGTGATGGCATAAATTGGGCACACATCGACCGGTCTTGAGTTGTAGACCGGCGTTTTTCCCCTCGTGCCTGATCAGCTCTCATTATGGCTGATTTTTGCAGGACATGCAAACCCGGGTGGGCTGCGGGCCAGTTCAGCGATGACTGAGTAAATCAATCAGGTTGGCCGTCTCTTGTTGAGCCTGTTCCCAGGTGTAATTGTACTTCTTCTGTACGGCCTGGACGAGACGTTCCAGGCTGCCGTTCACTTCACTCAAATCTTCCTCGGTAAAATCAATCCATTCTCGTTTGATCTGTTCCTTGAGCGCGGGCCAGTTTTCGTGGAAGAAGTTGATGGACACGGATTTTACTCCTTTCAAACCATTCTCCGGGGCACAGGGAACTACCATGTTCGATTTTATTGTCAAGCTGCTGACTGTTATCCTGCTCTAATACTATAACGAAAAATTGCAGAATCTTCTATCCGGTATTTTCCTATAAAG
>JAAZNB010000392.1 GCA_012798515.1 Chloroflexota bacterium | reverse complement strand
CGGCGGGCGGCGCCCGTCGATGAGGATGAACGGCGCAGCGCGGCCGACCTGGATCCCCAGCGCCTTGAGATCCTCCACCCGGTGCAGGGGCGCCTTGCGCCGCGAGGCCAGGATGGTGCGCGCCCCGCGCGGCCCGATACCCGGGATGCGCAGCAGCTGCGCCAGGCCGGCCCGGTTGATCTCCAGCGGCTGCCCGCTCAGGTGGGCCTGCGCCCAGGCCGTCTTGGGGTCCTGCCCCAGGGCCAGGAATCCACGGGGATCGAAATCGAAATCCTCCAGGTCGAAGCCGTAATCCCGCAGCAAAAAAGACGCCTGGTACAGGCGATGGCTGCGCCAGGGGTCCACCGCCGGGTGACCTTCCAGGGGCGTGCCCTGCACGGGATGGAAGCCGGAATAATAGGCCCGCTTGAGGCGCAGCTGGTGGTACAGGTAATCCGTGGCTCGCAGCAGCTCGGCGTCATTCTCCCCCACCCCACCCACCACGAACTGGGTCGTGCTGGACGGCCAGCGGCCTTTCCAGCCCTGGGCGGCCGGCAGCGTACGGCGGATCTCCTCCACCCAGCGCAGCGGCTGGAGCAGCTCGGTCATGAGCACCTTCTGCGGCGCCAGGGCCTGCAGGCGCTGGCCGGTGGGCGCCTCCAGGTTGACCGAGACCCGGTCGGCCAGCTGCATGGCGCGCAGCACCTGGTCCCGCTCGGCCCCCGGCATGATCTTGAGGTGCAAATAGCCGGTGTAGCCCTGCCTGAGGCGCAGGATCTCGGCCGTATCCAGCAGGCGGTCCTGGGTGCGCACTGCCCCGCCGGCCACACCCGAGCTGAGAAACAGCCCCTCGACCAGCCCGGCCCGGGCCATCTGCTCGAACTGGCGGGCCAGCTCGTCCGGCTTGAAGGTCTGCCGGCGGAAATCACGTCCGGCGCGGAAGGCGCAGTAATTGCAATTGCGCTCGCAGGCCGAAGTGAGCACCGTCTTAAGCAGGCTGATGCGCTGCCCGTTGGGCATGGCCGCCCGGTGGATGGGACAGCCCTCCGCCGTGACCGCTGCGGGCGGCGCGGCCGCCTGGCCCGGCGCCGGTGGCCCTTCTTCGGCGATCTCTACGTCCATAAACTGGCCCAACTCGGCCAACTTGTGCATTTGGTCCATGAGCCCATTATAGAACTTATATTCTAGGCCTGTCAAGAGGGCAAAAACCGGTCTGCCCCCAAATCCCCCTACCTCCACTATAATGGCCCCATACCCATTCCACCCCGAAAGGCAACGGCATGGACATCTTTGACCAGATCGAAAAACCGACCCTGCTGCTCGACGAAGCTACCGCCCGGGCCAACCTGAGCCGCATGGTCGCCAAGCTGCGGGCGCTGGGGGTGCGCTTCCGCCCTCATTTCAAGACCCACCAATCCATTTCTATCGGCGAATGGTTCCGCCAGGCCGGCGTAGAGCACATCACCGTCTCTTCGCTGGACATGGCGCGTTACTTCGCCGGCGCCGGCTGGCAGGACATCAGCCTGGCCTTCCCGGCCAACCTGCGCCAGGCCGGCGCCCTGGGCGAGCTGGCCCGCCAGGTGCGCCTGCACCTGCTGGTCGAGTCGCCCGAGACGGTGCACTTCCTCGGCCAGCGCCTGGAGGCCCCGGTCGAGCTGTGGATCAAGATCGACGTGGGCAACCACCGCACCGGCGTCGGCGTGGATGACCCGGCCGCCGTAGCCGCCGTGTGCCGGGCCGCCGCTTCCTTCCCCCACCTGCACCTGCGCGGCCTGCTCACCCACGCCGGACAGACCTACCGGGCGCACTCGCCCGAGGAGATCTGCCGGGTCTACCAGGCCAGCGTGGAAGCCCTCAACCGCCTGCGCCGGCAGCTCGCCACAGACGGTATTGGTCCGCTGGAGATCTCGGTGGGCGACACCCCGGCGTGCAGCGCCTGCACCGACCTGGGGGCCGTGGACGAGGCTCGCCCGGGCAACTTCATCTTTTACGACGCCCAGCAGCTGCAAACCGGCGCCTGCACCGCGGCCGACATCGCCGTGGCCCTGGCCTGCCCGGTGGTGGCGCGCCACCCCGAACGGGGCGAGGTCGTGGTCTACGGCGGCGCCATCCACCTCTCCAAAGACTATTGGGTCGAAGACGGGGAAAAGAAATACGGCCTGGTAGCCTTGCCGGCCGGGAAACGCTGGGGCGAGCCCCTCCCGGGGGCTTATGTCTCGGGCCTCTCCCAGGAACACGGTATCCTGCGCCTGCCGGCCGAAGCCCTGGCGCGCGTCGCCGTGGGCGACCTGCTGTGCCTGCTCCCGGCCCACTCCTGCCTCAGCGTGCAGGTCATGGGCAGCTACCTCACCCTGGACGGGCTGGCCATCTCTACCCTCAACTGTCCCGGCCGGGACGCCGCCGCCTAGAGGGTGTGATGAACTTAAAAGACATGAGCCATGCGGTGAACACGGGATTTGAGCAGCAGCATGGCAAACGCCAGGCAGGTCAGGTACGGGGCCATAAAAGCCCATCCATCCTCGCGGTCATCACCCGGGTGCGCTTTTCGATCCATGTCGAGCGTCTACCAAAGTTCATAACACGCTCTCGATAGCCACGCCCCCGGGGAGAACACCCGGGGGCTCGCTGCGCTCGCAATG
>JAAZNB010000391.1 GCA_012798515.1 Chloroflexota bacterium | reverse complement strand
CCCATGCTCAAACAGGGCGCCGGGGTCACCACCACCCGCAATCACGTCCATTACATCGCTACCGAATACGGCATCGTCGATCTGTACGGGAAGTCGATCCGCCAGCGGGCACAATTATTGATATCCATTGCCCACCCCGAGTTCCGCCGTGACCTGGAACGTGAGGCGGCCAGACTTAACTACTTTTAATTTTCCGGGCAGGTGCCAGTGTGCATCAAAGTCGAAAGGAATCATATGGATAGGAAAGCTAAAATCGTTGCCACCATGGGGCCGAGCAGTGACCCGGAACCCGTCCTGCGGCGTTTGATCGTAGCCGGCATGGACGTCGCCCGCCTGAACTTCTCCCACGGGAGCCACGAAGAACACGGCCAGCGTATCGCTTTACTGCGCAAGCTGTCCGACGAATACAAGAAACCCATCGCCATCTTGCAGGACCTCCAGGGTCCCAAGCTGCGCGTCGGCAACCTGCCGGCCGACGGCGTCGCGCTGCAGCGCGACGAGGAAATCGTGCTCACCTCCGACACCGCTCCCCAGACGGCGAACGCCCACGCCGACCTGATCGTCATTCCCATGGAAGTGCCCGACCTGGTCAACAGCATCAGCCCCGGGAAACACATCCTGCTCGACGATGGCCAGCTTGAATTCGAAGTCACCGAGGTGGGTAGCGATTTCATTCGCGCCAGGGTGGTACTGGGCGGTGTGCTCAAATCCCACAAAGGCGTTAACCTACCGGGCGTCAACCTGAACATCCCTTCCCTGACTGAAAAGGACGAGGAAGACCTGGCCTTTGGGCTCCAGCAGGGCGTCGACCTGATCGCCATTTCTTTCGTGCGCTCGCCACAGGACGTTTTGCACGTGCGCGAGAAGATCTTCAAACTTTCTCCCAACCAGGCAGATATCCCCATCATCGCCAAACTGGAGAAGCCGGAAGCCATCGAGAATCTGGAAGAGATCCTGGATGTCACCGACGGCGTCATGGTCGCCCGTGGCGACCTGGCGGTAGAGACTTCGCCATCCCAGGTGCCCATCATCCAGAAAAAGATCATCGAAGCCGCCAATCGTAAAGCCAGAGTGGTCATCACTGCCACACAGATGCTCAATTCGATGATCTACGACCCCCGCCCAACTCGTGCCGAAGCCTCGGACGTGGCCAACGCCATCTTCGACGGCACTGACGCTGTCATGTTATCCGGGGAGACGGCCATGGGAGAATACCCGGTAGAGAGCGTCAGCACCATGGACCAGATCGTGTGCGAGGCCGAAAAACACCTCTCCGATTGGGGCCACTGCAACGACCTGCCCAAGGACGCCACCAGCGATGACGCCATTTCACTCACCCGCGCCGCCCGGGAACTGGCCCACGACCGCAACGTGTCCGCCATCGCCGTCTTCACCCAGACCGGCCACACTGCATTACTCATGTCTAAGGCCCGTCCGCAGGTGCCCATTATGGCCTTCACCCCGGAGCGCGCCACTTACCAACGCCTGGGGCTTTTCCGTGGGGTAATTCCATTTCTGGTGCCGTTTGCTTCCACCGTAGAACTCATGCTTCTGCATGTTGAAAATGCCATGATCGCTTCGGGGGAAATTCATCCCGGGGACCAGGTAGTCCTCTTGTCCGGTTTCCCGGTCGGGGCCATGCGCCCACCCAACTTCACCTTGTTATATACAGTTGGAGAACCAATCTAGAACCCTGTAGGGAACCTGCTGATATATAATATTCGTAGCTCTATACATTAATAATGGGCCACCTGAGTTCGTCCTTCTGGCAAATCGTTCGATAGACCGTTTCTGCACAGAAACGGTTTATCGGCGCGTTTGCCCGCCCATGTTGGCCGCGAACAAGAACACGTTATGGCAAAGAAGCTTAATTCACCGCGAGACACATCACTACAAAAAGTTCTGGTTAACGTCCTGGGCTTGCGATTGTTTCTCCTATCCTTGCTGGTGGCCATTCCGTTCTTCTTTTTCAGCGGATACCTGCACACCATCTCCCTCGAACAGGAGCAATACCGGGCGGTCAATTCGGTGGCGGCCCGCATCGACGACTTTTTCCTGGCTGCCTGCAACGTGCTTCAGGGGCTCGACACCACCCGCCAGAGCACCGATCTCCAGGATCTGGCTTACGATCTGCAGATCGTCCAGATCACCAATTTTTATTTCGATACGATTTACATCGCGAGCCCATCCGGTGAGATTGTCGCCGCCAGCCCCCAATCCACGGCCCTCCAACCACCGGGAGCCTTCGATACCTACAGCCCCATCCAGACTCCGGCCCTGGAGCAATCCTTCTCGATTTCACCCCCGTATTTCTCCCCCAACAGCGGCAAACTGACCGTCGCCATTTTGATGGAAAGCTCGCAAGGGAACGTCTTCGGTGAAATCAGCCTGGACAAGCTGCAAAACATGTTCTTGAACGAGCCCTACATCGACCGCGGATTGATCTTCTTCGCCGACGAACATAATATCATCACGGGGCTATCCCTGTTCAAGACCGAGATGCCGGCTGCACAGTACCAAAAACTGGTGCGCCTGGCCGGAGAATCCGGCGTGTCTCAAGCCCGGTTTTCGATCGACCCGGACCAGATCTACCTGGAATCGGCTGTAAACACCGCCGTCTCCGGCTGGATCGTCGTGGCCCGCGTTCCGATCCTGGTCGCTTACGGCAACTATCTGTTTCTGCTGTTCATCATCCTGGTGGCCACATTCGTGTTGTGGATCATTTGGGTCTCGCTGGTCAAGAAGGAGCTCAAACAAAAGATCGTCAATCCCTTGACTCAGCTCAGCGAGAATGCCCGCACCCTGGCTGACGGTGACCTCTCCCGGCGGTATAATTTGCTCGACCAGCCGGCCACTTTCCAGGAAATCGAGCAGCTGGCCACCGATTTCGACCGCATGTCTCGCTCGATCCAATTCAGGCAGTCTCAGATCAAAGAGAGTGAGCATAAATATAAATCCCTCATCGAGGAATCCAACGATGCCATCTGCCTGCTGCTGGGCGGCTACCTGGAGATCATCAACCAACGCTTCACCGAAATGTTCGGCTACCGGGGAGAAGAGATCAACGGCGGGCGGGTACAGTACCTGGAAATTGTTGCCGCCGGCTCCCGGGCCGTCGTCGAACAGGTCCTCAATGATTTATTTATCGGCAAAGTCGTGCGCTCACGCTGTGAATTTATTGCTATTGCCGCCGACCGGCGAAATATCGAAGTGGAGGCGTCCTTCTCCGCCTTCCCCTATTTAGGAGGTATTGCCATTCAATCCATCCTTCGAGACGTGACCGAGCGCAAGCGCGCCGAACGCGCCGAGCACGAACAGCGCGTCCTGGCGGAGTCCTTACGTGATACGGCCTCATTACTGAACAGCAACCTGAATTTCGACGAAGTGCTTAAACGTATCCTCAGCAACGTGGGGAAAGTGGTCCCTCACGATTCTTCTAACATCATGCTGGTGGATGAAGACCGCCAGAACGCCCGCATCCTGGCCTCCCGCGACCGGCAGCAAATGCGTCCCAACACCTGGTCGTCCAGCGCCGCCATGCCCATTTTCCAGACTCCCAGTTTGAAGATCATGTTTGAAACCGGGAAACCCATTGCCATCTCCTGGACACGCCAGCACCCCCACTGGACCGACTATCCCGAAACGCGTTGGATCCAATCCTACGCCGGCGCGCCGATCAAGGTCATGGATGAGGTCATCGGTTTCCTGAATTTGAACAGCGATAAACCCAATTTCTTCGACCACAACCTGGCTGAACGCCTGCAAGCTTTTGCCGACCAGGCCGGGGTGGCGTTGCACAACGCCAGGCTGCTCCAGGACCTGGAACGTTCCAACCAGGAATTGAAAACGGCTTATGGGGCCACCCTGCAGGGCTTATCTAAGGCGCTGGAAATCCGCGACATCGAGACCGAGGGGCATTCTCTGCGCGTGGTCGACCTGACCTTGAAACTGGCCGACGTCTTCCACATCCAGGAGCCGCAGCGTACTTACATTCATTACGGCGTGTTGCTGCACGACATCGGCAAGCTGGGTATCCCGGACGCCATCCTGCATAAACCCGGCCCGCTGACCGCCGAAGAATGGGAGGTCATGCGCAAGCACCCGGAGTACGGCTACCAGATCCTCTCCTCGATCCCCTACCTGCTTCCGTCCCTGGAAATTCCGCTCTACCATCACGAGAAATGGGACGGCAGCGGTTATCCCAAGGGCCTCAAAGGCACCGAGATCCCCCTCTCGGCGCGCATTTTCTCGGTGGTCGACGTGTGGGACGGCCTGCGCTCCACCCGCCCCTATCACGCCAGCTGGCCTGAAGACAAAGTCATCCAATACATCCGGGATGAATCCGGGACCAGTTTCGATCCCACCGTCGTTACGGAATTTCTCAACCTGATTGGCTAGCTTGTATTTACAAAGCGTTCCAGTATTCTGAACTGGCGTTTTAAACCGGCGGCGGGAAGCTCGAACGAGCTTCCCGCCGCCGGTTTTGTCTGCCTGGCTCAGGACATCAGCTGGTTGATCTTATCGATACTCTCACGCGACGGCCGGATACGCGAGGCCGGCATGCGGTTAAGCGGCTCTTCGACCAGGTTATAGACGTCGAAGATCGAGGGCCGTTCCGGTTCCACGTAGATCAAGCCGGTCACCAGCTGGTTACTCTGGTCGGCTTCACCCAACACCTGGATGGCGTGCCAGCGGTTGGTCGGATCGTAATCCTCGTCCAGTTTCTTCAACACGAGCATTGACCCATCGTGCAGGGCTACCTCGCGCACATCGCCTTCGTTGAAGTCTTCGATCATGATCTGCTCCCGGGCCGGGACATAGGTTACTTCGTGCAGCGGGGCTTCGTGTTCCTTGCCCCAGGCATAGGAGTGCAGCGAATCATCGTGGTTATGGAAAGTCACGCACGGGCTGATGATATCCAGGATGGCGATACCGTTGTGGCTCAAAGCCGCCTTGACCAGCTCTTTGACCTGCTTGGGATCGCCGGCAAAGCTGCGCGCCACGAACGTAGCGTTGGCCACCAGGGCTTCCATGCAGATATCGATAGGCATAAAGGGGTTGGTGCCCTGTTTTTTTAACTTCAGGCCCTCTTCGGCGGTCGCCGAGAACTGTCCCTTGGTCAGCCCGTATACGCCGTTGTTTTCGATAATGTACACCATGGGCAGGTTTCGCCGGGCCAGGTGCTTGAACTGGCCCATGCCGATGCTGGCCGTATCCCCGTCGCCGCTCACTCCGATGCCTTTCAAGCTGGTGTCGCCGAACAAGGCCCCCAGGGCCAGGGAAGGCATACGCCCGTGTAAACCGTTGAAGCCGAACGAGCGGCTCAAAAAATAGGTCGGGCTCTTGCTGGAACAGCCGATCCCGCTGAACTTGATCACCTGCTCGGGCAGGAGGTCCAGCTCGTAGCAGGCGGCAATGATCTGGTTGGAAATGGAATTATGCCCGCAGCCCTGGCATAGCGTGCTGGGCATGCCCTTGTAGTCAATGCGCGCCAGGCCAATGCGGTTGGTTGGCTGGTTGGGAACTCGGGTAGCAACCTGGTCGGCCATGATTATTTTGCCTCCAAATTGGCGATCTTTTCCTTGATCCATTGGGCTGTGAGGGGCAGGCCATCCAGGTGCGCCACCATGTGCATCCGGGTAGCCAGGGATGGATATTCCAGGGTAAGTAGTTGTTTTAACTGCCCATCCCGGTTATTCTCGACCACGTAGACTTGCGAGTGGGATTGGATAAACTCCTTCACCTCCCCATTAAAGGGAGTCGAGCGAATGCGCAGGTAATCGGTCGGGATGCCGGCGCCATTAAGCAGGGCTCGCGCCTCTTTCACTGCCGGGTCGGTGGAGCCAAAGGCGATGATCCCAGCTGTGGCGCCTGGCATACGTTCCAGGACCGGTGCGGGCACCGCCCAGCGTGCATTCTCGTACTTGGTCATAATCCGCCGGTTGAGACGTTCCCACACTTCTGGCTCTTCGCTGTAACGGGCAAATTCGTCGTGCCCGGTACCCCGGGTAAAGAAAGCCGCCCGCGGGTGACGATTGCCGGGCAGCGTGCGGTAAGGGATGCCATCCCCGTCTACGTCCAGGTAACGCCCCCACTGGCCGTTATTCTTCAGCAGCATTTCTTCCAGCTCGTTTTCCCACAACACCTTGCCCCGGTCCATGGGCATATCCGGGTATTCGAAGGGATCGGACATCCACTGGTTCATTCCCAGGTCCAGATCGCTCAACACGATCACCGGGGTCTGGAAGCGCTCGGCCAGGTCGAAAGCCCGCCAGCCGAACTCGAAACATTCTTTCACCGAGCCGGGTAGCAGCAAAATATATTTGGTATCGCCATGCCCGTCGAAATAAGCGTAGGTCAGGTCAGCCTGGGCTGTGCGGGTCGGCAGGCCTGTACTGGGCCCCACCCGCTGCACGTCCCATACTACGATGGGTGTTTCTGAGAAATGCGCCAGGCCAGGATACTCCGACATCAGGCTGAACCCGGGGCCGGAGGTGGAGGTCATGGACCGCAGGCCGGACCAGCCTGCCCCGACAGCCATGCCGATGGCCGCAATTTCGTCTTCGGCCTGCACTACCGCGCAGGTATTCTTGCCAGTCACCGGGTCCTTGCGCAGGGTGGGCAGGAACTCTTGGATCGATTCCACCAGGCTGGAGGCCGGCGTGATAGGATACCAGCCCACGAACTGCACCCCACCGTAGATCGCCCCCAGGGCCGCAGCAGTGTTGCCATCCGTCATGATCTTACCCTGGGTAGCGTGCATGGCTTCCACCAGGTAGGGATCGCGCTTCTCCAGATTAGCCGCCGCCCAGTCGGCCGCAGCTTTGACCACGTTGAGGTTAGATTCGACAGCGGACTGCTTGCCCTTAAAGTGGTACTCCAGCGCCTGGCGGACTTGTTCGATGTCGATGCCGATGATCTGCGCCAGCACGCCCACGTAGACCATGTTGGCAATGTAGTCGCGCAGCTTGGCCGGCACGTCGGCTTCCTTGATCATTTTTTTGACCGGCATAGGATAGGTGACGATGTCGTCGCGTTGGATCGGTGCTTTGATGTCATCCGCATAGAACAAAACGCCCCCGGGAACGACGTATTCCTGTTCTTTGGAAAACGTTGCCGGGTTCATAGCGATGACGATGTCATCTTTTTCCATGCGGGCCACGTGGCCCTCTTTGTTGACACGGATGGTGTACCAGGTGGGCAGCCCCTGGATATTGGATGGAAAAATGTTCTTCCCCGAGACGGGGATGCCCATTCTGAAGAGTGACCTCAGGATGGTCGTATTTGCTGTAGCGCTTCCTGAACCATTAATGGTACTCACCGTGATGCAGAAGTCGTTGACGATGGGCTTCGGCACAGACTGCACACTTACATCTACAGCAGCTTGAGACATATATTCTCCTTGTACTTTGCCAACACATAATTGGTTTCACTTGATCACTCGAACCGGTGATGCGAGGTAGGTTTCTGACGTTGGACCAGCAAATCCATGTGTTCGGTCAAAGCCCGGTGACCGGCTTCGAAATCGCCGGCGCTGATACAGTCCACCATTTTCTCGTGATACTGCCAGACTTTGACCAGATAATGCAGGTCGGTATAAACGTCCAGGCCTGCCGCCTCATACATGTCCCAGTAAGACTCAAGCATACCGGTAACAAAAGGATTATTGATTCGCCTGTAGATGGAGAGATGTAATTCGCGATGTTCCCAGTGGGGAATCTGAATCGAGTTCCCGGTCAGCTTTTCCTTGGCCCGCTGGACCATTTCCCGCAGGTACTGGTGGTCTTCGGGAGTCAACCGCGAGACCGATTGGTACCAGTAAGCCGCCTCGATATGCTTACGGATATCGGCGAAAGCCTGGAAATTGGCCGGATCGATGGCGATGGCGTAAGCCAGGCTTTGCTGTACCGCAGGCTTGAACGTATAAGGCAACCGGCGGATCCCCGTCCGGGGGCGGACTTCGACTAATCCGAGTGCACGCGCCACTTCCAATTGCTCTCTCAGACTGGCGACGCTGATTCCCAGCTGCCGGCTCAGATCGGTCAGAGCCGGCAGGCGGTCACAGTCGTTTTGTTTGCAGCTGATCAAGAACTGCATAAATTCTGAGAGATGTTCCTGGCTCAACTTGTCGCGCGCCATTTGTTCCTCTTTACACAAATGCTCTTATTAATCAGATTATTCTGATAATTAAGTATACCACATTCGCAACCGCAAGTCAATCTGGCAGGCAAAAATTTGGGTGAACAATCGTGTGGATGAAGGGGGCTCCGGGCAGGACGAAGACTCATCGCCCCGGCCTGTCCTGCGGAGCTGTGCCGCTGCGCCCGGCGAGAGGCTGGTCCTTAACGAGCAGACATCGGCAGGACAACGCCATGGGCATGTCCATGACGGACAGCCGTCACTTCAGAGATGATCGAGAGTGCAATTTCTTCGGCCCCAAAAGCGCCGAGGTCCAGGCCCACCGGGGCGTGAATGCGTTGCAGCTGATCTTCACTGACCCCCAGCGTTTTCAATTCTTGCATACGCCTGGCGTGGGTGGTGGCAGAACCCAGGATGCCGATGTAACGGGCGGGACTGTTGAGAGCCACCTGCAGTGCCGGGATGTCGAACTTGTCGTCGTGGGTCATGATGACCACGCAAGCGCCGGGGTCCAAGGCCAGGTTAGCCAGGGCTTCGCTGGGCCACTGGACGATGAGGCGATCCACCGCGGGGAAGCGTTCACGGGTGGCAAACGCCGAGCGGGCATCGATGACAATGGTGGTATACCCCAGGATTTTTGCAAAGGCGACCAGCGGGATGGCAATGTGCACTGCCCCAACGACGATCAGGCGGGGCAGTGGCGGGAAGACTTCGATAAACAATCTCATCTCCGCCTGTTCCGGCATTGGGAATTGTTCCAGTTTGGATTCCAGGTTTTCCAGGCAGGTATCGACGCGGGGTAAAATCATTTCTTCCACTCCGGGCAATCCCAGGTCCCCCTGCGTCCGGCCATCCGGCCAGAACAGCTTTTTACGACCTTTGCCGGGCCCATCCAGAATGGTTGCAAGCGCCAACAGCTGGCCGGCTTCCAGATTTTCTTCGAGGATGGTGTAGACCGGCGCGTCCAGAGACTCCACCCACACCTTGATGGTTCCCCCGCAGGCCAGCCCGATCTCCCAGGCCTCTTCATTGGCAATGCCATATTCCAGCAGGCAGGGCTGCCCGGTTTGCATACTGGCTTGCGCCGCCGCGTAGACTGCCCCCTCGATACAACCGCCGCTGACAGACCCGCTGATATCGCCGGCAGAGGAACACGCCATTTTGGATCCGACCCCCCGCAGCGCCGAGCCGTAGACCTGCACGACAGTCGCCACGGCAACTTGCTTTCCTTCTTGCAGCCATCGATTGACATCCTTCACGATATCACGCATAACTGCTCCCCTCTGTAAGTGTGCGTTTCACCGGCGCCGGCAGTCTCGGGTCCAGCTTTTGAATCTCCATCTGGATTTGCATGGCGTGAGCCTGTCTGGCAAAACGGATCGCCGCCAGGGTGTTCAGGGCTTCCTCGATCTCCGCGCCCAGCTGCGCCGGTGGGTCTCCTATGGTTTTGATGAGCAGCCTGAGCCGCTCCTGCCCAGGGGTATGCAGCAGGGACGCCTGGTAATCGCAAATACCGGCCAGCGAAAACAGGGCTTCATCCAGGCCGGCCATGCTCACACTGCCGTATTCTCCCAGGGTGACGGTGCCGCCGCGGCGTGTCCGCACATGGGCCAACGTTTTCAAGCCTGTGCCACACGGACACTTCCCTGGGATGAAACGGCTCAGGTCGCCGGTGCGGTAACGCACCAGGGGCATGCCCCGCCGGGTCAGGGTGGTAAACACCACCTCGCCCGTCTCGCCCGGGGTCACCGGCGCGCCGGTGACCGGGTGAACGATTTCAAAGTACAGATCCGCCTCGCGCAGGTGATAACCACGCCGCTCCCCGCAATCCACCCCACCGCCCAAACCCATCTCTGTCATCCCGTAATGGTTGTACACCTGGCAGCCCCAGGTCTGCTGGATCGTCTGAACGACAGCGTCGGGCACGTGATCGGTCGACAACAAAACGCTCTTCAAAGCCAAATCTGGGCACAAACGGGCCAGGGTCAGCACCTGGACCGGAACGCCTACCACCCCGTCCACTTTTTGAGCCCGCATCCACGCTGCGGTTAAGCGAGCGTCCTTGACCACGCCGTGTTTGACCGGCTGAGCCCCCATCCGCCCCAGGGCAGTGGCCAGCAAATCGCCGACGCTGCCGGCGCGTTCGCAAGGTAAAAGGATCAATACCTTATCACCCGGGGCGGTGAATGTAGACATACCAACCTGAAAGAAATCGATGGTCAGTTCCTGATCGGCCTGGGTAAAATAGATGCGTTTGGGCGGTCCGCTGGTGCCAGAGGTATCCAGCGTCACCACGCGTTCGATCTCGTCTTGTGAGACGCATAAGAATTGCCCGCCATGCTCGCGTAGGTCTTCGGCTGTGGTGAACGGCAGGTGAGCCAGTCCATCCAGGCCGGACAGCGTGGGGGGGCTATATTTGAGATGGTTTTGATAAAACCGGCTTTTACTGCGCACCAGCGCCAGCGTTTCTTGCACTTTTTGCAGCTGGTATGACTCGATCCTGTCGCGCCTCAGCGCGTCTGGGCAGGCAATTTTTTGGCGGATCCAGGGATCCAGGGGGGTAATCCGGGCGGTCATGCTTGGGCTGCGTAGGTCTCGCGCCTCACGATATACCTGCGAACGCCGGCCAGCTGGCGTTGGCCCGCGCCCTGGCTGAGGCTATAAAACAAGGCGGATGGATCGGACACGATCGAGCCGGCCAAGACATCCACCCCATAATCAAAAAGCACCGGACTGAGGGGCGTGGTTGGTCCAATCATCACCACCAACGCTTGTGGGGGGAACAGGTGCGCCAGCTCATCGAAGGTATTGTTCAACAACGTGGTAGCCGTCATCCCGATGATATCGGCTTGAGGCAGCAGCTCGGGGGCTTCTTCCGCCGGACAGTCGCCGGGTTTGGGTTCCAGTTCCAGCACCCATACCTGCGCCGCGATTTTCCTCAAAGCGTCCGTAAATGGGAAATGCCCGATGGTGGCGATCTTTTTTCCACGCCCGTGTTCCAGAATGAACTCACGCGCGTTGATATCCAGATCTGTGTTGGGGTCAACCGGAATGAGGGAGTTGAGCGCCGCCAGGCCTACACTCACCTCCAGAGGATTGGCAGAGTGTAAAAAGGGTAGCATTTCTGCGGCACTTTTACAGTGCAGGTTTCCAATCCAGTCGAGATACTCCGCCTCACAGCAATCCACACCGTTCATGGTGGCCGCCAGGCCGGTAACGCGGCTCTGCACAGCGGTGTAGAACAGACCGATACGTGCTTCTGCGACCGGCATGGTTGGGGCGTTGCCCAACACAGATGAAACCAGATCATCCAGTATTTTCATTGGGATCCTATCGAATGGCTTTGAGAAGACGAAGAATGGGGCCTTTCATGGCTTACAGATTCGTATTATAAACGAAAAAATGTCCGCGGCCGGAGAACCACCGTGCTATAATCAAACCGCGCACCCATAAGAATCAAAGTATGCTATATCAACTGCCTTTAAACCGGCCAGACATACCCGTCTGTTTCACGTAATATTCTGGGAGGTCACGTTTTTCTGTAAATCAAAGCCCACGGCCATGGTCTTTCACGGAGCCCGTTGTGTTTCCAGCAGTGAAAGCGTCAACAAGTGGTAATGTATGATGGACTTTGTAGAAACTCTTCGAATCAATTAAGACGAGGATCACTGCGCATGATAATCCCCGACGAGTCGGATCCGGGTTGGGCCAAGGCTATTTCCAGACAGGAATCACCTGACTATGAACTACTGGCTACCAAGCTCCTGTTGGGCCGGCTGGCTATCATCTATGAAATGAATCCCACGCAGGAAACCATCCAAAAATGCGTCGCCGAATTGCGCGAGTATTTCTTCCGTAATAAAGACCTGCCGAAAGCTCAGGCGGATTTATTGAAAATGTTTGGTGAGGTGGACCTTTGAGACCGGTATTGTTTGAGAAAGACAGCGTGGCAGCCATGATCGCAGCCGGTAAAACCCTGCTCCTGGCTGGTGATGAAAAAAATCTACGCGATCTCCCGCCGGGGAACTGGATCGCCGGTACGATCCCTTATTTTATGAGCGACGAGGGCGGTATGTTTTCGCAGGAACAGATCTTCGTGACAGAGCTGCCCGGGTATGCGCTAAACGCGGAAATAAAAATCTACGACGAAAACAACATCCAGCGCGTCTATCAGGATGCGTACCGGCATGGTTTTAGCGTGATCATTATCCCGGCTACCTGCCCGACCCATTTCACTTTTGCCTTGAACGCGCCGGATTTTCCGGGCTTCGCCACCAGCCCTCTGATCGGCTGGATTGCCGGCGCCGTGATAGACAAGCGCGACGCCAAAGCCAGGGTGTTCGACGGAACCCAGGGTAGGTCGCTGGAAAACGGCGCCACGGTGATGCACGTGGAATTACCCATCGACAAACTGGCCGAGATCGATATCATCAACATCTTCGAACAGGGTGAAGGAGACACGATCACCTTCCCTAAAGACGGTTTCAGTGCAACCGAGGCCTTCATCAATGGGCAGCCGATCAATTTCTCGGAATACCTGCGAGAAAACAAGATCGATACCCGGTTGCCGTTGGTAGCAGATTTACACGGCGCCATGATCAACACCAGTTTCAAGAGCCTGAATTTTGCCAAACGCCAGGTGAATTTTTATGCCCCGGTGTTTGCCGGATATCGCTATAAAATCGCCAAACCGGTCGGCGATTATGGCAACCATTTCCTGGCCGAGGTACCGGAAGGCATTGGCGATAGCCTGTTCTTTTCGTGTAACTGTATCTTGAATTACCTGTACGCCGATCTGGAAGGACGCAAGACCGCCAACTTCACCGGGCCGGTCACGTTTGGGGAAATTGCTTACCAGCTTCTCAACCAGACCATGGCCTATCTGACCATCGAAGACGCCTGATCGGCCGGCAGGCAAAAAAACCACTTATGGGTAATGTGGATCAATGCGGTTCGCCGAGAACCGGTAAGGGATAAATTGGATGGAAACGGTCAGGGTTCCAGAGAACGCTCCAATCTGTCATTACACTCACATTTCATGTTCCACAAAACAATATGCCGATGAGCTGGAAACGCTGCTCACCATTCAACAGGCGATTACCAGCCGCCTGGATTTGAGCGACGTATTGACTTTGATCGCCGAAGCCGCACAACGGCTCACATCTGCCCAACTGAGCCTGTTGTACGTGCTGGACGGCGCGGATTTACGCATCGCGGCGGTATCCGGCCAGATCAATCCGGATGACCTCATCGGTTATCACATCCCCGTCAACCATTCCGTGGCCGGCCTTTCGATCAAAACCAGCCAGGCAATCGCCATCCAGGATGTCCGCCGCGAAGACGCCCGCCTCTACCGTGAGGCGGTAAAACGCTTCGGCGACGTGCGCAGCTACATGACGGTCCCGCTCATTTCGGGCACGCGCCCACTGGGTGTAATTGCGGTAGCCGACCAGAGTGAGGCCGTTTTGGAGGCCGACCGCCTGCGCGTTTTGAGTATGCTGGCCTCCAGCGCTGTCATCGGCCTGGAAAACGCCCGCCTATACCAGGAACAGCAGGACCGCCGGCTCGAAGCCGAAAGCCGGCACCAGATGGCCGAAGGTCTGCGGGTGATGCTGGCCATATTGAATTCGACCCGCTCCATGGATGAGATCCTGGACTACATCGTCAAGCACGTCAGCGGGCGCCTGTTAGACTGCCAGGCGATGGCGATTTATTCGGTGCAACCCCACAGCCAGGCGCTGGCCGTCCAGGCAGCCCACGGACTGCCGGCGAGTTTGATGGACGCCAGTTATCTCTTGAAAGCGCAGGATACCGTCAGGCGAGCCGTGTCCACCCGCCAACCGGTGGCCCTGGCCGATGCGGCTGAAATCCTGGAAGATGAAACCAGCCTGGAAATGGCCACTACGGAATGGAGCCTGGTAGGACAGCTGGTAACGTATTTCCAATCCTGGTTGGCGGTGCCGTTGATCGTCAAAGGGGAAATCTATGGCGCGGTATTGATGTACTACCGCCAGCGCCAGTCGTTTTCAGAAGAGCAAATCGGCCTGGCAACTGCCTTTTGCGACCAGGTAGCCCTGGCGATCGAGAATGCCCGCCTGCGTATGCAGGCCGAGCGCGCCGCCGTCCTGGCTGAGCGCAACCGCCTGGCGCGCGAGCTGCACGACGCCGTCAGCCAGACGCTGCTATCCACCAGCCTGATTGCTGAAGTACTGCCTCGTTTATGGGACAAAAACCAGGCCGAGGGCCGGCGGCGGCTGGAAGAGCTGCGCCAGCTTACCCGCGGCGCGCTGGCCGAAATGCGCACATTGTTGTTCGAGCTGCGCCCTTCGGCTTTGATGGAGGCCAGGCTGGGGGATCTATTCAAACACCTCACCCAGGCAATTTCCAGCCGGACAGGCATCCCGATTGCGCTTACCATCGAAGGCGACCGTATCCTGCCGCCGGACGTGCAGGTAGCGCTATATCGAATCACGCAAGAGGCCTTGAACAACGTGGCCAAGTATGCCAATCCCAGCCAGACCTCGGTAAAACTGCGCTGTTGCCCCGATCAGGTGATGATTGCCATCTGTGATAACGGCTGCGGCTTTGACCCGGGTTGTGTGTCTTCTGAACACCTGGGATTGAAAATCATGTATGAACGTGCCGCCGCGGTCCAGGCGTCATTGAAATTGACCAGTAAACCTGGCTGCGGAACCCAAATTGAAGTGGTCTGGCCTGAATCACCTACACAGGAGTAGTCTTTGTGGCAAATATGTCGATACGTGTAATGATCGTGGATGACCATGCCATGTTCCGGAGCGGGTTGGCTGCATTCCTTCTGGCATACGATGATTTAGAGCTGGTCGGCGAAGCGCGTACCGGCGAAGAAGCGGTCGCCCTGTGCAGCCAGCTCCAACCGGACGTGGTTTTAATGGATTTAATCTTGCCCGGTATGGATGGTGCGGCTGCCACCCAGGAGATACGCCACTCGTGTTCGCGGACCCAGGTATTGGTGTTGACCAGTTTTAAAGAGGAAGATCTGGTTCAGAAAGCGCTGCGGGCCGGGGCAATCGGCTACCTGCTGAAAGATATCCTGGCAGACGAGCTGGCGCAGGCCATCCGCCTGGCGCACGCCGGCCAGTCCATTCTGTCACCCGAGGCCGCCCAGGCGTTGATCCACGCCGCGGCGCAGCCCCCCGCCCTGGGATATGATCTAAGCGAGCGCGAGCGCCAGGTACTGGCGCTGATGGTCAAGGGTTTGAACAACGCCGAGATCGCCCGGCAGTTGGTGGTCAGCCTGTCCACCGTCAAGCACCACGTCAGCCACATTCTCTCGAAATTAGGGGCAGGCAACCGTGCAGAGGCAGTTGCCCTGGCCGTCCAACATCACCTAGACAATTGACTCCCGTCCAGGGTCGTGCCTGTCTCCAGTTTATTCCAAATTCCAGTCCGTTATTTTCAAGCGCCCCGGTACAATGTACGGCCTTGCCGGTCGGTCAGGTTGTAAGCACAGAACGGCACCAGCCCTCCGGTGTGGCTGACGTGCATGATGTAGCAATCGCGCAGCCGTTCCAGGTCGAGATTCCAGGCATCCTGAAATGCCATTCCCGAAATTGCAAAGAGATGCGTTCTGGCGCGCGCCAGCAGGTCATCCCAACCGCCGAGGCTGCCACCGTTGGCGACAGACCCGGTTTCCTCCCCAGCCTGCGGCGCGGACCACTGCCTGGCCGTTTGCAGGCGGGATTTTACACTTCCCTCGCCGGCCCGCTCGGGCTGGCAACAGTCATTGCGATCTGAATCGTGGTGCGTCAGGGGGATAAGCGTTCCATCCGGCATGTTCACAAAGTTGGCGTGGAAAGAGCACAGCGCATTTTCGCCGCCCGGTGGGCGGAAATTCTCTCGCCGTACCAGCTGATGGGTCTGATCCTCGATGGCGCAGATGACCTCTGGAATGGTAATGCGGTCGCAGTCCGAAGGGGCCTGTGGATAGCGCCCCAAATAGCTGACCGGTTGGAAGTGCACACCGCGCACGGTTGGAGCATATTCCAGTCCCAGGCGAATGATTTCTCCGATGTTTTGGGTGTTAACCCCGGGCACCAGGGTGGGGACCAGGACCGCCCCCAGGCCCAGCCTGGCGCAGTTTTCAATAGCGCGTAATTTTTGCGAGTACAGCTTTGCCCCACGCAGCTGGCGATAGATCTCATCGTTGGTGCCGTCGAACTGTAAAAACACGGTGCACAGCCCTGCCTCTTTGAGCTTTTTCAAATAGGCAGGATCGCGCGCCAGGCGCAACCCATTGGTATTGACCTGGAAGAAGGTGAACCCCAGGGATTTCCCCAGGGCAATGATTTCGGGCAGATCGTCGCGCAGGCAGGGCTCCCCGCCGGAAAGCTGAATGTTGAATGGGCCGCCGGCGTCCAACAACCGCCGGTACCAGCCTTCGATGCTGTCCAGGCACGGATCGGCCGCCTGGGTTGGGCGGCCGGCGCTGGCGAAACAAAAGGAGCAAGCCAGATCACAGCGCTGGGTCACATCCAGCAGTACGCAGCACGGCTGCTGGTGGTGATCGGGACACAAGCCACAGTCAAACGGGCAGCCTTGATCCACCTGGGTAAACGGGTTACTGGGCGAAGCCGGGAGTTTGGGCCGCACCCAGATGTCAAAGGCCGGCTCACCGCGCCAGATGACCGTGCTGAAAAAGCCGTGCTGTGGGCAGGTTTTTTCCAGGTAGACGTTCTCCCCGCGCGCCACCCGCCGGGCAGGTAAGCGGCGCAGGCACTCCGGACAGACGCTTTCGGTCACGGCGAGCAATTCGGCGCGCGGCTGGCTGCCATTAACTGGAGCAACAGCCGCTGCGGAAGCCTGGCCGCCACAGCAGCCATTCATTCCATTCCCCCCAGGTCGAAACCATTTTCAACCAATAACTCTTTTACCTGCTGGAAGACACCCGCCACGATCAGCGGGCAGCGCGCGGCCCGGTTGCTCAGGTTGCCGGCGAGGATATCGGCGCAGCGGATCCCACCGTACGCCTGGCCATATTCCTGTTTGAACCATTTCACCAGGTCCATCACCATAAAATCCAGGCGGGGGTTTTGCTCATCTTCCGGGACCCCCTTGCCGGCATACATGCCCAACAAACACGCTCCGCCGCTCAGTGCGCCACACAGCTCTCCGGAGAAGCCTAACCCTCCGGCCAACCCGTTCATGGCGCGCACCAAATCAGGGTTTTCTTTTCCTTGCAGATCCAGGCCGAGCAACAGAATGATCTGGCTGCAATAAAAACCCTGCCCTCTTAATTCGAGCAGCATATCTGTATCGTCCATCAGTAAACCTCCTTGGGTGAATTTATCCGAATATTGGCAATCTTCACAATTTGAGTCGGCAAGACACCTCAAATAGCGATTCCTACTCGTATTTCGGATAAACGTTTCGTCACCGGGCTCTGGACGGTTACACCCGTTTTCGAGCGATCAGTAAAAAAAAGCCCGGCCTGGCCCGGAGGATCGCCAGTTGCAAGTCGAGCGCATCCAGCGAACTGTTGTTAGCGTTGGCGCGATATTGCTCCAACACACCGGGGATACCGATCATCTGCCAGCCCAGGTTCTTGAGCAGGTCCGAGTGATCCTCCCAGACCAGGATTTCAAAATCTAGATCCGCCAGCCACTTCAGCACAAGATCTTTCGACAGGGTACCCTGAAAGCAGCAGCCGGCCGGCAGAGCGCGCAGCGCATCGATTTTATCCGGGTCCCGGGCGTAGAGATCGCTGAGGATGAACAGGCCCCGGGGGCGTAGTAAGCGCCGGATTTCAGCCAGGGCCCGCTTGGGTTCTGCAAAGACCGACAGGCTGCATTCCACCAGGACTGCATCGCAATGATCCCCGGAGAGCGGCAAACGCGCCGCATCGGCCCGGGCCAACGGCAAGCCCGGGTCGAGTAGGTGGGCTTTGCGCAATAAGGCCGCCGACAGATCCATCCCCTGGGCGCGATAACCCTGGTCACGCAGATAATGCAGGGTGGCGCCGGTCCCACAACCGAGGTCCAACACACCCGCTCCGCGCGGCAGCCGGCTGAAAGCCAGCGCCCGGCGGGTCAGCGCCAGGCCGCCGGGCCGCAGGGCATCGCCCAGGGCATGCTGCACTTCTGCCTTTTCGTACAGTCGATTCGTCTCTGGGGATCTTTCCAGCATACGCAATCCGGCTACTTATCTTCGAGGGCTTTTTCGACCTCGGACATTTTGCCCAGCGCCAGTTCTTCGGTCACCAACACCAATCCGCAGTTTGGGCAGCGCAACAAATTGACCGGGTAGGCATTGCCCAGATATGAAACCGTGATCTGGCCAGGGGCAAGGGGCACCCCACAGTTGTCACAGTACCAATCCTGATCGGTTCCAATCGGCAGGGATTCGCTCATGATTTCACATCCTCGCCGATTTCCATCCGGTGGCTGTAGGCATTGTGGATCACAAATGCCTCCCCGCTTGGCTCGTATTCCACCCAGTAAGTCACCCGGGTGGGGCGGTGATGCGCCAAAATCCGGCCGGTTTTCGGTTGGCGGAATTTTCGCCCGGTCCGCTCGGCATATTCGATCACTTGCTGGAGGTCTTCCACCAGAATCAGGCGGTCTTCCAGGCGCTGCCGGACATCCTCGGAAATGATGAGGTGGATGTTTTCGTACTGCTCTTTTTCAGCCATATTTTCATCCCATACTTGCTTGAGCAGCCTTTGTTTGAGCCTGGCCCGGTTCTCGTGCCGTTGTGAATACCCCGGTCCGCGTCGCAAGGCGCGCCCCTCCGCATCGCTTTCAAACAGGAGATCCAGCAGGTGCAGGCTGCGTTTGCCGTGAGCCGAGAAGAAATCGCGGCACATGGCGCAGTACGTCAGGTAATCGGCGTCGTTGGCGGCAATACGTTGTTCGATCACCGCCTGGGCCAGATCTGGGTTAGCCAACCACATCACCCCGCCGTAACTACAACAGGTCGTTTTCTCGCGACTCAACGGCAGCTCTTCGATCTGGTAGCCCAATCTCTCCACCAGGCGGCGCACGCTGTCTTGCATGGGTTTTTCATAACGCGTGGTACAGGGATCGTGGATCGCCACGACCCGGCCGCCCCCCTGCACGGCGCCCTCCGGGAGGCCATAGCGGTCGTACAGCTCCCACAACGAGATGATGTCTACATGGGGTAAGTTTTGTTTAAAGATCTGGTAACAGCTCGAACAGGCCAGAATGAGGTGCGGGTTGCCCAGCGCAGCGATCTGGCCAGACAGCGCCGACAGCGATTCCTGGAACAGGTCACTGCGCCCGGCCCAATCGGCGGGGGCGCCGCAGCAGCGCAGCAGCAAGCCAACGTTATCCAGCTTATCCCGCAGGTACGCATATACCTGTTCCACATGTTCTGGGGCCGAGGCGCTGAGCTGGCAGCCGGGGAAAAACAGGTAATCGCTGGTCTGGGCGCCGGGTTGGTGGCGCGCCAGGGTGAACCTGTTGCTGTTGCTGAACTGCATGTCGCGCAGGGCAAAATCATGAGCCGAAGGCGGCATGTGCCCCTGGGCGACCATCACCTGGCGCGCCTGTTTACACACGGCGCCCATGTCCAGGTTGGTGGGACACACCTCGGCACACAGCCCGCACAGGCTGCACGAGTTGATCAGTTTGTTGGCCGAACGCGTGCCCATCACGATGGTCAGGTTGTTGTACACCTGGCGGGCGTATTTCTTGGGATAACTGCCAAAACGCTTCAGGTATTCACACACCTGGACGCATTCCAGGCATTCACACTGCAAACAGCGCCCGGCCTCGCGCCCGGCTTCTTCCGGGGTATACCCGTTGGCCTCATCCGCGGCAAGCGTGACCGGGGTAGCGATCGACTCACCATCCGGGATGTTCAGACAGCTTTCGTACGGGCCTTCGTTGGCTCGCGCAGCGGTCAATGACACCCGCTGGATATAGCGTTCGATGGAGAGCGCCGCCCGCCGGCCGTCTGACATGGCCGCCACGTAGGCCTCCGGGCCAATTTGCCCCAGCATATGCCCGCCGGCGAAAATGCCGGCCTGGTCGGTGGCGTACGTGACCGGGTCGACCGTGATCCGGCCGTGATGATTGGATCCAAAACTAAACCGGGCCGCGGATTGCGCTCCTACGGCCAGGTACACAGCCTGAAATTCTCGTTGCAGCTGCCACAGCGAGTGACTGCCCAAACCGGCGGTGACGCTCACGCCGGCATTCAGACGCACTTCGACCCCCATCCTGGCCAACACAGCGGTTTCCGCATCGATCACCGCCTGGGGCAGGCGGTCTTCGGGAAGCGAGCCAAGGCTGCCCCCCAGGCTTCCGCGCGCCTCGAACAGCACTACCGTATAGCGTTTTCTGGCCAGGTCGAAAGCAGCGGTAAGGCCGCTCAAGCCACCCCCCACGATGGCGATGCGCTGTTTTCTGGGCGCAGCCTTCAGCGTACTTTCCGGGGGCATTTGTCCGTAATCTGCACAGGCGCGTTCCAACGCCGCGATGGCAATGGCTTCGTCACGTCGGCATACCGGGCGGCAGGGTTGGTCACAAATACGGCCGACGATGCCGGGAAAGGGGAGGCTTTTTTTGAGGATTTGCAAACCGGTGTCGAAATCCCCCTGGCCGACGGCGGCCGATAGGCCGCGCACGTCCACATGCAGGGGACACGCGGCCGTGCAGGGCGGCGGACATTCCTGGATGCACTGGGCTTCCAGATCATGCAGTTCTTTTTGATCCAGTAAGGTTGGCACTTTTTACCTTCCTCCCATCAGTATAGCCGCGCCACTTGACCGTTGCATCGGTCAAGTGACCCATAGGGAATTGGCCACTCGATCCAACCAGAATAGAACCACTTGCCCGATGACCTGGCGAGGGTTTTGTTCTATGATCAATTTTGGATGATTATTCGGACATGATTGTCACATTTATTGTTCCCAGTCGGTTTTTCTCCAGGGTTTAATGCACCAAAGCGAATATATCCCACCAATGCCCCAAATTTCAATGTTCCAGGAGGTAAGGATGCTAAAGAAAACGTTTATTATCAATGGCGTATCCCGAACCGTTGAGGTAACCGAGAAGGCATCATTGGCAGACGTTCTGCGTGAGCAGCTCTTGCTGACCGGCACGAAGGTCTCCTGCAATGACGGCCACTGCGGCGCCTGCTCGGTGATCGTGGATGGCCGGCTGATCCTCTCGTGCGTGACGCGAGCCAAACGCGTCCCGGATGGCGCCAAGATCACGACCGTCGAGGGAATCGGCACGCCAGACAATCTGCACCCCATTCAAATGGCCTTCATGGCCCATGGCGCAGCACAGTGTGGCTTCTGCACACCCGGCATGGTCGTGGCGTCCAAAGCCCTGCTCGACAGCAACCCCAATCCCAGCCGCGAAGAAGTGCGCGATTGGCTCACCAAGCATCACAACGCCTGCCGCTGCACCGGGTATAAACCGATCGTGGACGCGATCATGGACGCCGCCAAGGTTTTACGCGGCGAGATGAGCCGGGCCGACTTGGAATTCAAGATGCCGCGCGACGGGCGCATTTGGGGCAGTAAATATCCGCGCCCGACCGCCAAGGCCAAGGTAACCGGCACGTTGAATTTCGGCCAGGACCTGGCCCTACGCATGCCTGCCAATACCCTCCGCCTGGCCCTGGTGCAGGCCAAAGTCTCACACGCCAACATCCTTTCCATCGATACCTCCGAAGCCGAAAAAATGCCGGGTGTGGTCAAAGTCGTCACCCATAAAGACGTCAAGGGCAAGAACCGCATCACCGGCCTGATCACCTTCTCGACCAACAAAGGCGACGGCTGGGATCGCCCGATCCTGTGCGACACCAAGGTGTTCCAGTACGGCGACGCCATCGCCATCGTCTGCGCCGATACGGAAGAACATGCCCGCGCCGCCGCCGATAAGGTCAAAGTGGAGTTGGAAGAACTGCCCGCCTACATGAACGCGCTGGATGCCATGGCCGACGACGCCATCGAAATCCATCCTGGAACCCCGAACGTCTATTTCGAGCAAAAGATTGTCAAAGGCGATGACACACAGCCAATTATGAAGAGCGCGGCTTACGTGGTCGAAAATCATTACTATTCGCAGCGCCAGCCGCACCTGACCATCGAATCGGATACGGGTTTTGCCTATTTCGACAGCGAAGGCCGCCTGACCATCCATTCCAAGAGCATCGGCCTGTGGCTGCACCTGCTCATGATCGCCCCCGGCATCGGCCTGGAGCCGGAAAAGATCCGCATGGTCCAGAACCCGGCCGGTGGTACCTTCGGCTATAAGTTCTCCCCGACCATGGAAGCCCTGTTGGGCGTGGCCTGCTTGGCCACCGGTCGCCCGGTCTCACTGACCTATGATTACCAGCAGTACATGCAGTACACCGGGAAGCGCTCGCCCTTCTTCACCGATTTGAAATTGGCGGCCGACGCAAAGGGCAAACTGATCGCCATGGAAAGCGACTGGACGGTCGATCACGGGCCTTATTCCGAATTTGGTGACCTGCTAACCCTGCGCGGCGCACAGTTCATCGGCGCCGGCTACAACATCCCCAACATTCGCGGCATCGGCCGCACGGTAGCTACCAATCACGCCTGGGGCGCAGCCTTCCGCGGCTACGGTTCGCCGGAGAGCTTCATTGCATCGGAATGCCTGGTCGATGAGCTGGCAGACAAGATCGGCGTCGACCCGTTAGAGTTCCGTTATCAAAACGTGTATCGCCCCGGCGATACCACCCCCACCGGCCAGGCGCCCGAGGTCTATTCCTTCCCGGAAATGATCGATAAACTGCGCCCCCACTATCAGGTAGCCCTGGAACGCGCCCAACGTGAATCGACCCCCGATAAGAAGAAGGGCGTCGGCATTGCCCTGGGCATCTACGGGTGTGGCCTGGATGGCGTGGACGGTGCAGAAGCCGACGTGGAATTGACCAGAACCGGCGTGACCGTGTACGCCAACTGGCACGATCACGGCCAGGGCGCCGATATGGGCGTGCTCGGAACGGCGCACGAAGCCCTGCGCCCGCTGGGCATCGAACCGGGCGCCATCAAACTGGTGATGAATGATACCGCCACCACCCCCAACGGGGGACCCGCCGGCGGCAGCCGCAGCCAGGTGCTGGTCGGGAACGCTATTAAGAACGCCTGCGACAACCTGCTGGACGCCTTGCGCATCAAAGACGGCAAGTATCGCACCTACGACCAGATGGTAGCCGAAAACCTGCCCCTGCGATACAAGGGCAGCTGGGCAACCTCCATGAACACCAACTGCGACCTGGAGACGGCTCAAGGCGCCCCCTTCGCCGTGTATATGTACGGCGTCTTCATGGCCGAGGTCGTAGTGGACGTCAAGAGCGGTAAAGTAGCCGTCGAGAAATTGACCCTGGTCGCAGATGTTGGCAAGATCAACAATCGTCTGGTGGTCGACGGCCAGATCTATGGTGGACTGGCCCAGGGCGTTGGTCTGGCCCTGACCGAGGACTTCGAAGACATCGAGCTACACTCCACCATGATGGGCGCGGGCATTCCCTACGCCAATGACGTTCCCGATCAGATGGAAATCATCTACGTGGAAACGCCACGCGATAACGGCCCGTTCGGCGCCGCCGGCGTGGGCGAGCTGCCCCTCACTTCTCCGCACGCGGCCATTATGAACGCCATCGCCAACGCTTCCGGCGCCCGGGTCACCGAGCTGCCCGCCCGCCCGGCGAAGGTACTGGCCAGCCTCGCGGCTGAAAAAGAAGCGCTTCAAGTCGCAGTCCTGCAATAACGACGTCTCTATCACTCGACCAGTAGAGGAGGTAATAATGGCTAAGATTTTAATGATCCATCCCGAACGATGTGTAGGCTGCGATGCCTGTATGATGGCCTGCGCCTTTGAGCACGAGGGCAGCCAGCGATTAGCCGCTTCTCGCGTTCATATCTACACCTGGGATGAGGAAGGCATTTCGGTGCCGATGTTGTGTCAGCAGTGCAGCGATGCTGCCTGCGTCACGGTTTGCCCGACCGGCGCCATGCACCGTAACCCGGATACGGCCCTGATCGAGCTGGATGCCAGCCGCTGTATTCGTTGCCGTATGTGCACCATGGCCTGCCCCTTCGGGAACGCCGTGTACGACGCGCTGACCGACAGCATCTTCAAATGTGACACCTGCTTTGGCGATCCCGCCTGCGTCAAGAAGTGCCCGTCGGACGCGCTGGTGTACGTGGACGATACCATCTCGAACAAGAACCGCCAGAGGGACTTCGCCGCAAAGATGAAAGACGCCATCCAGGGAAGCCCGGTTTAGACCCCACTTTCCTCCTGAAGATGAGCCAGCCAGGTGCTGAGCACAGGCCTGGCTGGCTCAACCATTTATCGAGAGGCGACTGTGGAAAAATTCGTTCTTCTACCGTTTGTGTTTCTAATCGCCGGCATTCTCCTGGAACTGGCCCTGGGGAAACTGTTATCCAACCAGAATAAAGGCCGCCTGGCCTTCATCGCCTGCCTGGCCGCTCTGGCCGGTGTGCTGGTACAGCTACCCGCCATCCGGGCGGGGGCCACGGTCCAGAGCACGTTGTCCCTCTGGGACAACAACACGCCGCTCCAGGTCCACCTGGACGGCCTCAGCATGGTGTTTGCCCTGATGGCCACCGGGATCGGATCGGCCATTTTATTGTATTGCATCGAGTACATGGCGCACGAAAAAGCCGGTGTGACGCGCTTCTACATGTTGATGCTGACCTTCATCACCGGCCTGGTCAGTCTGGTTTACTCGGGGAACCTGCTGCTGGTGTACCTGAGCTGGGAAGTGATCGGACTTTGCTCTTATTTCCTGGTCGGTTTCTGGTACCAGGAATCCGCGGCGGCCAACGGCGCCCGCAAGGTGCTGGTGATGACCCACCTGCCCGGGTACGGCCTGCTGGCGGCCATTCTCCTGCTGTATCACCACACGGGCACCTTCTTGTGGACCGACCCGGCCATTGGCGCGGCCTTCACCACCGGTATTTTCTTGTTGATGTTGGTCGCAGCGATGGCAAAATCGGTGATGTTCCCGCTGCACACCTGGATTCCCGAGGCGATGAACGCCCCCACGCCGGTTTCGGCCCTGCTGCACTCGGCCTGTTACGTCAAGGCCGGGGTGTATTTGATCGCCCGCATGTATTCGTTGGGGGCCTGGCCGCATAGCTGGAACACACTCGTTCTGGTGATAGGCTGCGCCACCATCCTGGTGGGCGCTTTGTTTGCCCTGGTGCAAACGGACTTGAAACGCATGCTGGCATATTCAACCATCAGCCAGTTGGGGTACATCATTACCGGCCTGGGGCTGGGCTCGAACCTGGGCATCGCCGCCGGGCTGTTTTACTGTTTGAGCCACGGGTTGTTCAAAGGCACACTGTTTCTGTGCGCCGGGGCCGTCCAACATGCCACCGGCACGCGTGACATGCGCCAGTTGGGCGGGTTAGCCACACGTATGCCGGGCACGGCGCGCATCTGGTTGGTCGCCTCCGCAGCGATCATCGGGGTGCCGCTGACCAACGGGTTCGTGGCCAAATGGCTGCTGCTGGACGCCGCCCTGGAAGCCAACCAGGTGTTTGTGGTCATCATTGCCTGGCTGGTCAGCGTCTTCACTGCCTTCTACATGCTCAAGGCCACCGTCAGCACCTTCTATGGAGAAATGCCGGCCTGGCTGCAAAAGAAAGAGATCCACGACGCCGGACCGGCCATGCTGGGTGGCATGGGTTTCCTGGGCGGATTGAGCCTGTTCTTTGGCCTGGCGCCCCAGGTATTGATGCAGGCTGTCGTGGCCCCGGCCGTGAGTAGCCTGGGGTTTGATTGGGACGTGACGCTCTCCTGGTTTGGGGTGCAAACCACCTCGGCCGGCGTCCAGGTCACCCTGGGAGCGGGCATTGCCGTGGTCGCTTTGGCGGCCGGCTGGCTGGTGTTTGCCCTGTCCCGCACGCCGCGCACGGCCACCGTCCAGGCAGTCGGGTTGTTCACCGGCGGCGATCCGCTGCCGGTCAACGCAGGGGTGAGCGTGGTAGATTTCGCCGACCTGGCGGATACCAATTTCGCTCCCCTGTATCGGCTCACCGATCCGGACAGGCTGTACATGGCCCTGTGGGGTGGGATCAAAAACCTGGCCGGCTGGCTCAATCACCTGCTGCTGCCGGCGGGGGAAGGCCATCCCCTGTTCGCCGCACTGATCGCGGCCTTGCTGGTCCTGGCGTTGATCTGGTTATCGTGACGGAGGAATGAGGCCAAGATGGATTCGATCTGGATTAATACGATGACCCCGGCCGCGAACCTCTCCTGGGATATCGTTTTCGCCGGCGCGTTTGGGTTGATCCTGTTGCTGGTGGCCCTGTATGCCCGGGCCATCCCGCAGGGCGGCGGGCGCTGGTGGGGGCTGGCTATCCCGGCGGGGCTGCTGGTGATTGTGGGCCAGGTGATCGAGATTGACCTGGCGCGCATGCTGTTGTTCGATGCGGCCGCCCTGCTGGCGGTTGGCCTG
>JAAZNB010000390.1 GCA_012798515.1 Chloroflexota bacterium | reverse complement strand
GGCTGCGGTACGTCTCGGCAAAATACCCGCCTTCCACGTGCGGTTCAAGGTGGAGGTGATCAATGTAGTATTGGACTGTGGAATCATTCATGAATTTTCAACCACCTGCTGACCAGGTAGACACCCTGGTGAAATTTGGGATCGGGTCTACCAAATTATACTGTCTTAAACCAGGCAGTTGCCGGATCCGCAGTCGGCCAGGATTAAATAAAAAGCGCCGCTTGAAAACAGCGGCGCTTTTCGAAAGCTAAATGACAATATTGACCAGTCGTTTGGGGACGACGATCACTTTCTTGGGCGTCTCCCCGTCTAACAATTGCTGGATGCTGTTACTGGCCAGCGCGGTAGCCCGGGCATCGTCGTCGCTGATCCCCGCCGGTACGACGATGCGATCGCGCACTTTGCCGTTGATCTGGACTACCAGCGTAATTTCTTCCTCCGCAGCAGCCGCCTCGTCCACTTTGGGCCAGGACTGGGTGTGGATAGAATATGGCTTGCCCAGCTGGGCCCAAATTTCCTCGCTGATGTGGGGCGCCACGGGCGCCAACATCTTCAGATAGATCTCCGTCGCCTCGTTCCAGGCTTTGCTCTGCCAGGCGCCCTGTTGTTTGGCCCGCATCATCTCGTTCATCAATTCCATCAAAGCCGACACGATGGTGTTGAACTCGAAATTCTCGAAATCGCGCGTCACCACTTTGAGCGTCTGGTGAATCTTACGTCGCAGCGAGCGGATCAAATCGGGTGAAGGACTGCCCTGTTTGCCCGGCTCCAGGAGAGTGGCCCAGGTCCGGTTCAGCCAGCGCGCCGAGCCCTGGATGTTACCCGGGTCCCACGGGCCGCCTTCTGCCCACCGGTAGCCGAACATCAGGTAAGAGCGCACGGTATCGGCACCATACAGGCGTACCTGTTCGTCCGGGTCGACGACGTTGCCGCGCGATTTGCTCATGCGCTGTCCATCCGGTCCCAGGATCTGGCCCTGGTTGCGCAACTGCACCATCGGTTCGGGGCCTTTGGTGATGCCCATGTCCCGGCAGGCTTTATGGAAGAAACGCGTGTAGATCAGGTGCATGGTGGCGTGTTCTACGCCGCCTGTGTAGGTATCCACCGGCATCCAGTAATCGTATTCCTGCGGGTCGAAGGGGCCCCGGTCGTATTCGGGGCTCAGGTAGCGCAAATGATACCAGGACGAGCACATGAAGGTATCCATGGTGTCTGTTTCACGTTCACCCTCGCCACCGCACACCGGGCAAGTAACCTTGCGCCAGGTGGGGTGCAGCTTGAGTGGGCTTTCGCCTGTGGGACGCCATTCCACATCGTCCGGGAGCAGTACCGGCAGCTGGTCTTCCGGCACCGGCACGATACCGCAGTTTTTGCATTTGATCATCGGAATCGGCGCGCCCCAATAACGCTGGCGAGAGATCAGCCAGTCGCGCAGGCGGTAGTTGACCATGTGATGCCCGGTACCTTTTTCTTCCAGGAATTTCACCACCTGGGGAAAAGCCTGCTCGCCCGGCGTCCCGCTCAACGAGCCGGAGTTGACCATCACACCTTTGGCCGGCACCGCTTCGGTCATCTCCTCGGGCCGGATTGTGTCCGCGTCTTCAGGCTGGATCACCACGCGAATTTCCAGGCCAAACTTGCGCGCAAACTCGAAGTCGCGCTGGTCGTGAGCCGGCACAGCCATGATGGCCCCGGTACCATAGGTCACCAACACGTAATCAGCGATCCAGACCGGGATCCGTTCGCCGTTGACCGGGTTGATGGCGTAGCCGCCGGTAAACACCCCGGTCTTTTCTTTGTCGGTGGCCTCACGCTGCACGTCAGACTGGCGCAGCGTTTGCTGGATGTACTCGTCCACGGCGGGCTTCTGCTCGGCCGTGGTGATCTTCTTCACCAGGGCATGCTCGGGGGCCAGCACCATGAAGGTAACGCCCCATAGCGTATCCGGCCGGGTCGTAAAGACCTCCAGCGGGTCGCCCTGTTCCGTGCGGAAAGTTACCAGGGCGCCTTCCGAACGGCCGATCCAGTTGGTTTGCAGCGTTTGCACCCGTTCGGGCCAATCGATATGGGAGAAATCCAGCAGCTCTTCGGCGTAATTCGTGGTGCGGAAGAACCACTGGTCGAGGTCTTTTTTGATCACCGGCGTACCGCAGCGCTCGCAGTGGCGGTCATCGCCCCACACTTGCTCGCGTGCCAGGGTCGTGTTGCAGTTCGGACACCAATCTACCGGCGCCAGGCGGTGATAAGCCAGGCCGTTTTCGTAAAGTTTGAGGAAGAACCACTCCGTCCAGCGGTAATACTCCGGGTCGGCGCTGACCGCTTCCCGCCGCCAGTCGAACATAGCGCCCATACTGCGCAGCTGCTTGCGCATCTGGGCGATGTTCTGGTACGTCCACGTCTTGGGATGGATGTTGCGTTTGATAGCGGCATTTTCAGCCGGCAGCCCAAACGCATCGAAACCCATGGGGAACATGACGTTATACCCGTTCATGCGCTTGAAGCGCGCCCGGGCATCGGATGGTGTCATGGCATACCAGTGCCCAATGTGAAGGTTTCCAGACGGGTACGGCAGCATCGTTAATGCATAATGCTTTGGCCGTGACGGATCGATATCCGCATGATACAGGCCGTCTTGTTCCCATTGTGCCTGCCACTTGGATTCGATCTCAGCCGGATCGTATGGACGAAACGTAGACTCTGGCATTCACACCTCATCTCATTCAATAGATAAGAAATAAAAAAACCTTCCATCCCATCAGGGACGAAGGCCAATCTCCGCGGTACCACCCCATTTATCCGCATTGTGCGGATCACTCTCGTTGCGATAACGGGCTACCCCGGCCTGGATTACTACGCGTCCCCTAAAACGCATTCATCGCAGCAGCTTCCCGATATTCCGGGATGGCAGGCGAGTTCGGTCACTGCACCCCGCAAGTGCCTGTCAGGCTCACACACTTTCACCTGGCTCTCTGGCGGGTGACTTACTACTCCTACCGCTTTTCTGGATATCTTTTTCGTAACGACTCAGCAGGCGGAGACTGGTTCGGGCCTCTTTTACCTCGACTGAGCAGCAACTATCGTACTAAACAAACACTCAGCGAATGGTCACCATCCCTGAGTGCTGTAGTGAACGAGTGGACCCAGAGGGATTCGAACCCTCGACCTTCTCAATGCCATTGAGACGCGCTCCCAACTGCGCTATGGGCCCTCACGATTACCCTGCTACACTTTGGCCTGCTTGCCTTGGGGAATCTCCCCAGTGGACCTGGAGGGATTCGAACCCTCGACCTCTTCAGTGCGATTGAAGCGCGCTCCCAACTGCGCTACAGGCCCTTGCTTCAGGGTAGTGAAGATTTTACTCGAACACCCTTCGCCTGTCAAGGCATTGCACAAAATGGCCCAGGGTAAACGCATCTAAATTGCCAGATGCATTTGCGGACTTTTGCCACTCCCCCCGGCCCCCTCTCCGCGGCCAAAAGCGCCGCGCAGAGGGGGAGAAAAGATTTTTCTGCGAGATGGCTGTATCTGGCGGCACAAAATG
>JAAZNB010000389.1 GCA_012798515.1 Chloroflexota bacterium | reverse complement strand
TTTGGCCAGCGTCATGGCGGCGTCGAAGCGGATGATGGGGAATTTGCGGGCTACCTCCAGGATGGTCTGGATAACCGCTTCACGCACCTGAGGGTTGAGGTAATTGAGCTGGGCGGTGTCGTTCCAGGGCATGCTGGTGCCGTCGTTGCCGTGATAGATATATCGAGTAGCCCCACTGGGGTAGTCAATGCGTTTGAACACCACCGCTGCATCACTGCGGTCGTAATAATGGTCTTCGAGAAAGATGCCAATCTCGGGAGAATTAGACAGGTTGGGGCCGTTGAAGGAATATGAATAATAGGGCGGGTAGTCCAGAGAGATGAACCAATCCGGGTGTTCGACCACCCAATTGGAATCGATACCCATGTGGTTGGGGACCATATCGCTGGCCAGGCGTATGCCCCGCTGCCAGGCGCGATCACGTAAGTTCTGGTAGGCAGCCTCGCCGCCCAGGTCGGCCGCAATCTGGTATCCGGCCAGGGAATAGGCCGAGGAGATGGCGTTGGGGTTGCCGCACAGTTGCTTGATACGGGCCGAGGCCGGGCTGCGTTCCCACAGGCCGATGAGCCACAACCCGGAGAAGCCGGCCCTGGCCAGGTAATCCAGTTCGCTGTTGGGAATCTGGTCCAGGCGTTGAACCGGGGTGTGATACTTACGCGACAGCTGGTCGAGCCATACGTAGGTGTTCTTGGCCATCAAGACCAGGCGCGGCATCCATTCTTTATCCAACGAGAATCGTTCGGGCTCACCCTCACCGGCGGCGGTCTCATAGGTGGGGATGGGAATAGGGCCGGGGCCGAGGAAGGGCAGTTTTTCCTCTTCGCGAATCAGGTCGAGACTGCTCAACAGGCGATACAGGAAGCGCCCGAGCAGTTCGGCCCAGCGGGTGCGGATGTAATCCAACTGCCCGGAGAGGGAATTGGGCACGGCCTGGGCCGGGCTGCGCAGCATGTCGATCAGGTTTTGTTGGTCGGGCCCGTAAGGCGGCTGGGTATCGAAGAAAGCGTGTAATTCCTGGACAACCGGGCGGTACAGGGTGTCGATTTGCAGGCGCTGGTCGTCGAACAGCTCTTGAAAGACGGCCGCCGCCGGGTTCATATTGGTGACCCATAGTAACAGCAGTTCTTCCAACGCCAGCTGGCGGTTGGGGACTCCGTCTGTCTCGCCATCCAGATAATCTGCGGGGCTTTGTTGGCGCTGGTAGACGGCCAGGGGTGGAAACTCTGTGGTGAAGAATAGCAGGACTTTCTCCAGGTCGCCGGGCTCGATGCGTTCTTGCAGCCACTCCAGGGCCTGGGCCATAATGGCCGGGTTCTTTTGCTGGCGGTACAAGGCAATGACGTGGTGGAAAATCTCATCAATCAAACCCAGGGCGTTGATCTGCCCGGCCTTGACGGCTTTTTCGGGAAAATGGATCAGGTCTTGCTGCTGGTTGATCTTTTGTGCAAACATGCGGGCGGCGTGAAAATTGGCAAAGATGACGTTGCCCTGGTAATTAAACAATGACTGGTCGAAAATGTAACGATCCCGTGCCTGCCTGGAAACGTGAAACTCCATTTATCCCTCCTGGAGTTGGATTTTTGCGTGGATATGGACGAGGGGAAAAGAAAGACGTGCTTGCGGGGGATTATGTAGGCAACGATGCCCGGTGCCCACGGCCCCAACTCTTTTTTGTCCCGCACTGGCATTATTTTAAGGCAATTTGGTACTGCCCAGTGTGAGGAGGGTTTCCTCCACTCTTGAAGCAATCTCTATAATTCTATCGTTAACGGGAATCCACGTCAAAGAAGGAAGCCAGGGCAAACCCACCTGCGGCCTGGTCTTGTAATTCGACGCCGTCCAGCAGGAAGCCGGCTGAGACCAGGCCGACCAATGCCGTTTGGGCCGGTTCCGGCGGCCAGGCAAACAGGCGGCGCACGTCTTGTAGAGTGGCATAACCTACGGATTGGAAAAAATGCTTCAATAGTTCGACCCGCGCGGCGGTCTCGTCGATCAAGCGCGCCTGCTCTGGAATCTCCGGTAGATGGCGATGGACAAGATCGTAGATAAAGGCGTAGCGGAAGGCGCCTACCGGGCTGATGCCCACGGGGGTGGCTTTCATCTCAATTTGCAGATCATCGAGGGCCTTGTTGAAGCGGCTGCTGTTCCCCAGGTGGGATTTACGCCGTAATTCCAGGGTGTCCTGGGGGCCTTCGTTGAGGAGCACCTCGTAGACGGCCTTGGCCTCGTTGGTCAGCTGGCCATCTTCGTACTGCTGGAGGTAATCCGACTGCGGATCGCCGTAATTAGGTGTGAGGGCGTAGAAGTAAGGCGCCGTCGCCAGCGAGAGGATGGTGTTACGCCGGCGTAAGATGCGGCCATAATACCAGCGCCGGGCGCCCAACAGGCTGTCTTTCCAATCCCAGGTGATGTGCCCGGGATCGTCGTGCTCGTCGGCCACCGGCCGGTCGCCGGCTGCGGCTGCCCACAAGCTGGGCATGGTCACATCTTTGATCGGCCAGAAGAAGATGAACCCACGCTGGTTGACGTAATCGATTGCTTCCTGGCGTGAATACACCCGCCGGCCGGGCGCAGTACGGAAAGTTTCGGCGCGATACTCCTGGAGGCGCTGTGAAGTAAGAATGGGCATGACGCCTGGGTCAAGAATCGCTTCTAAGGATATGGGTGATGATGTTCGAGCCGCTGCCGCCGATGTTCTGCGCCATCCCGATGCGCGCGCCTTCGATCTGGGCCGGGCCGGCGCGGTGGCGCAACTGCTCGACTACTTCCACGATCTGGTACATTCCCGTGGCGCCCACGGGGTGGCCGCGGGCTTTCAAACCGCCCATGGTGGCCACCGGGATCCTGCCCCCAGGGAGAATTTCGCCATCCAGAGCCAGCCGCGGACCCTCGCCGCGCTCGGCAAAACCGCAGGCTTCCAGAGATAGGGCGGCCATGATGGTAAAGGCGTCGTGCAGTTCGAAGAGATCGATCTCGTGTGGGGTGATCCCGGCCTGGCGGTAGGCTTTCTGGCTGGATTGTTCGGCCGCGCGCAGCCACAGCGGGTCTTTGCGTCCGTGGACGGCAATGGCGTCGGTGGCCGCGGCAGAGGCAGCCACGCGCACCACCGGGACCCCGTTATTGGAATGCAGGTTGTCTGCCGGGACCAGGATGACGGCGGCTGCGCCGTCGCCCATGGGCGACGCATCCATGACGTTGATGGGAGAGGCGACCAGCGGAGCCTTCAGGTAGGCACGCTCGTCGATGGGGCTTTGAAAACGGGCGTAAGGGTTCTTGGCGCCGTTGGCGTGAGCGTTGATCGAGAAGGGGGCAAAATGCTTGTGCTCCCAGCCGTATTCGTACATGTAACGTTGCATGACCAGAGCGTTGATGGCCACGAACGACACGCCCTGGTCGGCTTCCCAGTCGGCATCGGCCGCTGTGGCCAGCTCGGCGGTGATCTCCTGGGAAGGCGAATCGGTCATTTTTTCGACGCCAACCGCCACAGCCGTGTCCAGCTCGCCAGACGCGACTGCCAGAAGGGCGGCGCGAAAGGCGGCCGCGCCCGAGCTGCACGCCGATTCGACCCGCAGGCCTTCGGCCAGGCGCAGCCCGACCCAATCGGCCAGGTAAGCGCCGAGGTGCTGCTGGTGGTTCGCGGACCCGGACATCATGTTCCCGGCGTAGATGCCCTGGACGCCGGGGATCCCGGCGTCGTGGAATGCGGATAGAATGGCATCCCCGGCCAGTTCTCGCAGTGATTTATCCCAGTGTTCGTCAACCCGGGTCCTACCGACCCCAAGCACAGCCACTTCACGCATAAATAACATCCTCTGGTTCAAGCATTTGCATGTATTATAGGTGATTCTTCTCTCAAGAGCTATCAAACTTGCCGTACACGCCCGCCCTGCGTACAGGTAGATCGGTACAGGATGCCCGATCGGGGTGCGTTCGCTCACGGTAGAAAATCGCTGTGGCCTGGACAGTGGGGATATAATACTTCTATTGTCGGCCGAGAGGCTGATTGATACCAAGGTTGGAGTCTGGCGTGCCGTTTCCATTGCGCAACGTGAAGAGTATCCTGGGAATATTATTGTTAGGTGTGTTGGCCGGGTGTACCGGAACGGCGGCCGGCGCTGCGACGATAGCCACCATGGCCCCGCCGGTTGTAACGACGGATGAGCTGGCGCCGACTCCGCAAGGGCGGCTCCAGGACGGCAAGTCCGCCCAGGAGAGCCGGCCGCCGGGTGCCATTACGGTGTGGGTATCCGCCGCCGTGCCCCCGGAAGTACGGGATTCGCTGGCCTACCCGGCCGGGGTGATCTTCGCTGACCGGGCATCCGGTGCGGATTTCATTCTGGACGTGTTGCCCGGTGGGGAGGAGCGTTCCCCGGTGGCCAGTTCCAGGTGGGTCTATGCACTGGCGGCCCCTTTTCCTACCATTCCCGACGGGGTATCTATCCAGGCGCTCAAGTCCGCCTGGCGAGGGAATAAAAATATCCTACCGGTTTCGACCTTGTTGGTGGCTGAGGATACCCGCCAGGCCTTCGCCCAATTGTGGGGGGAGCCGGATGAGGACGTCGTCCAGGTGGCGCCCCAAGAAGACCTGTTGGAGCGAGCCTGGTCCGACACAGGCGGGTGGGCCATCTTACCCTTCGACCAGCTCGAACCGCGTTGGAAAGTCGAACGCGTCTCGGGCTTATCTCCGCTGGACAAAGACTTCGACCTGGACGCGTATCCGTTGACGGTGAGCTTTGGGGTGACCGGTGGGTGGGCGCAGGCGGCCGGAGAAAACCTACCGGCTGACATGACACTGGTGGCGGGGAACCGGGACGCCGACCGGCTGACGGTCGTGGTACTGACCGGGACGACGGCTTTGGTGCGCACCACGGCGTTAAAAATCGAAGAGGAAGGCATTCAATACCCACTCGAAGATATCCGTGATTGGCTGGCCGGGGCCGACGTGACCCACATCAGTAACGAGGTGCCATTTTACAGCGACTGCCCGCCGGCCAAACCGCTGCGCAGGGAGATGCGCTTTTGCAGCGACCCCAGCTATTTCGAGCTGCTGGAAGAGGCCGGCACGGACGTGGTCGAGCTGACCGGCAACCACGTGTTGGATTGGGGCGCCGATGCCTTCCGGGAGACTTTACAGCTCTATCGTGAACATAACCTGCCCTATTATGGCGGCGGGGAGGACCTGCAAGACGCCCGCAAGCCTTACCTGGTGGAACACAACGGCAACCGCCTGGCGTTCCTGGGGTGTAACCCGGTGGGGCCGGAGAATATCTGGGCCACCGCCGACCAGCCTGGGGCGGCTTCGTGTGACATGGATTGGATGGTGGCCCAGATTCAGCAGCTGCGGGCGGATGGCTACCTGCCCATCGTGACTTTCCAGCACCTGGAAGTGGAAGATTTTCGCATCCATTCCGCCCAGCGCACTGATTTCCGCCGTATGGCCGCGGCCGGGGCGGTAATCGTGAGCGGCAGCCAGTCGCATTTTCCCCAGGCGATGTCCTTTGTAGACGATCACTTCATCCATTATGGCCTGGGGAACCTGTTTTTCGACCAGATGACGACTTATAACCGCCAGGAGTTTATCGACCGGCACGTGTTCTACGACGGGCGGTACATCGGCACTGAGCTGCTGACGGCCATGTTAGAGGATTACGCCCGTCCCAGGCCAATGACGGCCGGCGAGCGTTCTAATTTATTGGAGAAGGTATTCGAGGTCAGTGAATGGTAACCCATGATGAAAGCATCCATTAAAACCTACGTAATGATCGCCTTATGCCTGGCCCTGGCTGCCTGCCAGCCGGGGGCAATGGGCGAAAGCGAGCTGGTACAGTCACTGATCGAGTCGTTCAATACCCTGACGCCCACCCCCTTCCAGCCCATTCCACCCACGCAGGTTCACACTTGGCCAGCAAAAACCGGCCTGCCCCTGGCGGGGATGGAAGACACGGCCACGCCGGCAGCCCAGGCGGCCCTGCCGGGGGTCTGGTTGGCGGAGGCGCTGCCGCCGGCCCTGCGCCAGAAGGTTACCCTGGGGGCCGGGCTGGAGCCAAACGCTTCCAGCCAGGATGCCATGCTGCACCTGGAGGTCTCGCAACAATACCCGGCGGCCTGGTGGGTTTACGCCCTGGTGGCGCCTTTTCCGACCATCGCTGACGAAACCTCCACGACCGAGTTGACCCGTTTCTGGCGCGGGGAAGGGCAGGGCCTGATGGCCGGCCACCCGCTGTATATGAGCGCCGAAACTCGGGCCGCGTTCACGGCCCTATGGGGCGAGCCCGCCTCGGGCTCGGTGGAGACGCGGGCCGACGGCCAGCTCCTGGATACGGCCTGGGCAAACCAGCCGGCCTGGGCCATCGTGCCGTTCGAAGACCTGTCACCGCGCTGGAAAGTACTGCGTGTAGACAACCAATCCCCGGTGGAGAAGGATTTCGACGAAGGTCAGTACGCTCTGCGCGTTCCCTTTGGACTGCGCGAAGGCAATGCCGCCGGTTTGGTGGACCTGCCGGCGACCAACCGTGAAGCGGACAAGATGACGGTGGTACTGATGACCGGGGTCACGGCCCTGGTGCGGGCGACAGGGGCCAAGATGGAGCAGCTGGGAATGACCTACCCGGGGCAAGACATCCGGGACTGGATGGTGGGAGCGGACATCACCCACGTGAGCAACGAGGTGTCCTTCGATCCCCGCTGCCCGGACGCCAACCCCTACCAGGACAACCTGATGTTTTGCAGTAAACCGGAATACATCCAGTTGCTGGAAGACGTAGGCGTGGATGTGGTCGAGATGACCGGTAATCACCTGATGGATTGGCGTTACGATGCCATTCTGAATACTTTCGACATGTACCAGCAACAGGGAATGGAGTATTTTGGCTCGGGTGAGACGCTCGAGGCTGCCCGCCAGCCGTTGCTGATGGAACACAACGGCAACCGCCTGGCGTTTATCGGCTGTAATCCGGCCGGCCCGGAAACAGATTGGGCGACGGATACCCGCGCCGGTACGGCCAGCTGTGATTATGAGTGGATGAAAGCGGAGATCTCCCGCTTGCGGGATGAAGGCTACCTGCCTATCGTCACCCTGCAATACTTCGAAACTTACGTTTTCAAACCTTCCGAAATACAAAGGCGCGATTATCCGCCGTTGGCCGAAGCCGGGGCGGTGATCGTCAGCGGCAGCCAGGCGCATTTCCCGCAGGCCATGCAGTTCGATGGGGATCACTTTATCCATTATGGCCTGGGGAATCTCTTCTTCGACCAGATGGACATCCCGGTGGTGGGCACCCGGCGGGAGTTCCTCGACCGGCACGTGTTCTACGACGGGCGTTACATCAGTACCCAGCTGCTCACCGCCATGCTGGAGGACTACGCCCG
>JAAZNB010000388.1 GCA_012798515.1 Chloroflexota bacterium | reverse complement strand
GCCCGGCGCTTGCAGGGCAGCTACGTGACGGCCAACTGCCTGCATCCCGGGACGGTCAACACGCGCCTGCTGCACGATAGCTTCGGGCGTGCCTTGCCCGTCCCGGGCACGCCCGAACAGGGCGCCGATACGGTCATCTACCTGGCCGTCCATCCCGAGGTAGAAGGCGTCAGCGGCCAGTACTTCATCAGCCGCCGGGCGTCACTGCCTTCCACCCTGGCCCTGAACGCTCCCTTGCAGCGCCGCTTCTGGCAGGAGAGCGCCCGCCTGGCCGGCCTGGAGGTAGAAACTTGACCCCGGGCGCTCCTCAGTCCACGAAACCCTTCTGGCGCAGCAGGGCGGTCACCTGGGCGTTGTACTGGCGGTATTCCCCTTCGGCCTGACGCTGCTGCTCCTGGCTGGCGTTTTCAGGATAGATGACGTGCTCCAGGTAGGCGGGCAGCATTTCCGTCTCGCCGCTGGCGTAGATGCGCACGTGGCGGTCGTTGGTCATACGGTGCGTGGCGTAGAAGTCCAGGTAGCGGCCGCGCTCGTCTTCGCCCGGCAGGTAACGCACCGTCCAGCCGCCGGCGGTCAGGCGCCCGGGCTGGCTGCGTTGCAGGGCGCCTTCCGGCAGCTGGATGCCCCACTGGTCGAAATAAGCGGCAAAAACCTGGTAGATTGAGTCTGTCATGAAACTCCCTGTCGTGGGTTGGATTAACCGGCCTCGGCCGGCGTGGCCTGGACGGCGGCCTGCGGCAGGCGATCGCTCAGCCTCCAGAAGATCAAGGCGAGGAGGGCGCCGGCGATGGCCAGCCCAATGCCAAACTCGCCGGTCAGGTAGGCGGTCGGCCCGGTGTTAGTGGTCAGTGGATCGAACAGTCCCTGAATGAACAGGTTGTGGGCGGCGTGCAGGATCACGGCCGGCCACAGACTGCCCGAGCGCAGTACCAGCCAGGCAAACACAAAGCTGATGCCCATGACCATGATCCAGAAGCACAGCAAAGCATACCAGGTCGGGGTCGCCCCGCTGTTGTAGTCTGCAAACACGATCAGCGGCGTATGCCACAGGGCCCAGATCACCCCGCTGACCAGGGCTGTGCGCGGGTAACCGAGCAGCCGGGCCAGCTGCGGCACCAGCAAGCCGCGCCAGCCGATCTCTTCGCCCAGGGCGGAGAGGGCGCTTTGTACCACGCCCAGGGTGGCGAAGACCAGCAGGTACACCGGCGAGGGAAGGATCTCCGTCCGGATACCGCCCAGCCCGCTCCACCATACCAGCCCGTACACCACGCCGGCGTACAGGATGGGCAGGCCGTAAGCCATCAGCAGGTAGCGGGGCTTTCCCGCTTTCCAGCCCATACCTTTCAAATTATGGTGGAAGATCAGGCGGGCGATCAGGGCGGAAAGGCCGGGGGACCACATCAGCCCCAGGACAAAAATCCCGCCGTTGGCCTCCAGGCCGCCGCCGGTGATGATCAGGGTGTAAAAGATAGCGCTGAGGACCAGGGTGAGGCCCAGAAAAGTAAATATTTCGTTGCGAATGCGTTGGGTTGCCATAGGATTGTCTTTCCCGGTTTGGATTTGCCGTGCCACGGCTCGCCAAGGAAATACGCTGCCCAGAAGGTGAACCGGAGCGGTACCTATACATACGGGCCCGGGTCAGAAAAGGTTGCACGGCCTGGCCGGCGACGGCCCCCGCTTACGGCCGTTGGGCCAACAGCAGGGTCTCTCCGGCGCCGCTGTCGGGGATGGCCCGCACCCACTGGATCTTGAAACCGGCGCTTTCCAGCCAGCGCAGGTAGCCCTTGCGGCTGCTGCGGCTCCAGTAAGTGCGCGTGCGGATGCCCAGCCAGGCGCTCTCCGGCTCTTCCCAGCTCTGCATCCCCGCCGTGGCCAGCAGGTAGCCGCCGGGGCGCAGCCAGGCATAGATTTTGGGGAATAACTTCAACTGCTGTTCCTGGGAAAGGCGGAACATGGCGTAGAAAGCTACCACGGCAGAGAAAGACTGCGGGGGGAAGGTGGTGGACTGCATTTCTCCGCACACGAAGTGCCCCTCCGGGACGTTGTCCCGGGCTCGCTCGATGTGTCCGGGGGAGGGATCCACGCCGGTGACTTCGAAACCATACAGCGCCAGGCGCTGCGCCACCGGCACCCCGCTGCCGCAGCCCAGCTCCAACACCGGCGAGCCAGCCGGCAGGCGGGAAACCAGTTCTTCCAGCCAGCCGGAAACGGCGGGGAAGTAGTCGCCTGCCAGGCTCATCCGGGCAGGGAAGATTGCCGCGTCCTGCCTTTCTTTGCCCGGTGGGTGGACCAACGCCGGGAGGGCCGCTTCCAGCTCCTGGATGTTCTCGTAACGCAGCACCTGCTGGGCGATTCCCTGGAGCGTGGTGGAGATGTCTGCGCCGCGCGGGGCGGCGATGACGACCGGGATGCAGCGGGCGTGGGCGTAGCCGGCTTCAATGCCCAGGCCGACCCCTTTTTCGGACAGTTCTACCAGCAGCAGGTCGCTGCGGTTGATCTCACGGAAGGTGATGTCCATCAGCTCCTGGGCGCTAAACTGCCGCGCTCCCCACAGCTCAACGTCCCGGATGATACAACAGGTCTCCAGGCCGTTGCGCTCCAGGGCCGTACAGATCGATTCGACCAGGGTGCGGTTGCGCAGGTCAGGGTGATATTTGATGGACAGAAATACTCTCATGGAGTTGCCTCCCGGCGGTTCACGCTTTCAAAAGTATTATAGCCGAGGTGAGCACACTCCCGCGCGGCCAATTTGACAAGCCTGTGCGTCTGTGCTACAAAAGACTGCAATACGAAGTACACAAAGACGAACAGGGCGTGTTTTTCCGGGTGTTGGCAGCCGGTTTTCCCAACGCCTTTCGATTCGCCCCCGGGATAAGTTCCCGGTGAATACCATGAACAACGATGTGAGGGAAAAGTGAGCCTGGTAGGGATCATTGCTAATCCTGCGGCGGGGAAAGACATCCGCCGCATTGTTTCTGAGGCCGTTACGGTCAACAACCACGAAAAAGCCAACATTGTGCGCCGGGTCATGCTGGCCCTGGCCGACTGCGCCGTGGAGCGCATCGAGCTGATGCCCGATTTGGTGGGCATCAGCGCTTCGGCGCTGCAAGCCGTGTCCGCCCACGGGGACTTCCACGCCGAGGCGGCTTTGATCGAGATGGACGTGGACGGGAAGATCTACGATACCCTGGAAGCGGCCACCTATCTGGCCGAGGCCGGCGCCGGCTGCATCGTCGTCCTGGGCGGCGACGGCACCGCCCGGGCCGTTTCCAAGGTGTGCGGCGAGACGCCCATCCTGCCGGTTTCCAGCGGGACCAACAACGTGGTGCCCTATTTCATCGAGGGCACGGTGGCCGGCCTGGCCGCCGGCTACGTTGCTGTGCGTTCCCCGGATCTGCCGGAGGTGGCCTTCCGCCATAAGCGCCTGGTGGTTCATGTGGACGGCGAGGCCGTCGATCATGCCCTGGTGGATGTGGCCGTAGTCTCGGCCGCCTTCGTCGGCTCGCGGGCCGTGTGGGACCCGGCTGCTCTGCGCCAGGTGCTGGTTACACGGGCCCATCCCTACCACACGGGCATTTCTTCGCTGGTGGGCATGCTCCACCCCATCTCCGAGCTGGAGCCGGGAGGCGCCACGATCTGCGTGGAGCCCGAAGGGCAACGCGTGCGGGCGCCGATCGTGCCGGGCGTGATGACCGAGGTGGGATTGGGGGAACTGAAACTGCTGCAGCCCGGCGAACGCTGCCCCATCGAGATCGACGGGCCGACCGTGTTGGCCCTGGACGGCGAACGCGAGGTGGTGCTGCACCCGGGGATGCATTGCGAGGTCGAGCTGGACCTGCACGGCCCCTGGATTGTGGATGTGCCCCGTACCCTGGCCCTGGCCGTGTCCGAGGGATTTTTCCGCAGCCGCTAGTCCCCTGGTTTGAAATACAGGGCATCCCTGGAACAGCTTGCCGTTCCGGGGAGGCCTTTTTATTTAGAACTTATCCGAAAAATATATCTACGGGGCGTTTCTGCTCGAGCGAAGCTCGACCAGAAACACCCCAAAAGAATATCCGAGATACTTATTCTGTTTCGCCGGCCGGGGCAGGCAGGGCCCGCAGGCGGCCTACGGGGGAAAGCCACAACAGCACAGCGGCCAGCAGCCCGCCGCCGCAGGCGGCCACGACCAGCGTGGCACGCACGCCGAGCAGGTCGCCCAACAAACCACCTACCAGGGCCCCGAGTGGGGCGGCCGCCGCGGACAGCATCTCGATGCCGGCGTTGGTGCGCCCCAGCAGCCGGTCGGGGGTGACGGCCTGGCGCAGGCTGATGGCATTGATGAAAAAGATGGTGCGCAGGGCGTCCCCGAACAGCTGCGCCGCCACCATGCAGGTAAAGATCAGCGCCATGGAGCCACTGGCCAGGGGGATGAGCAGGTGGGCGCCGATGCCCAGCAGCAGGGCGCCGGTCAGGGTGCCTCCCAGGCCAAAGCGGCGTACGGCCGGCGGGGATAGCAGCGAGCCCAGCAGGCTGCCTAATCCGCCGACGGCGATGGTAAACCCCAGGGCCGCCGGGCCCATGTTCAGGATGCGAATGGCGTACAGGCTGTAGAGCACGCCGATAAAACTGCCAAAGAAGGCCAGGGCGGCCTCGCTGCCCGCCAGGGCGCGTAAGATCGGGTTGTGGGCGATGCTGCGCAGCCCTTCGCCGGCCTCCTGGCGGAAACTGGCCGTCGCGGCCGGCTGTTCGGGCTCCGGCTCGGCTTTGCGGATGCTGCCGATGGCCAGGGCCGAGACCACGAATGAGAAGGAGTCCAGCAGCACGGCAAAGGGGGCCGTCATGACCTGTACCAGCACCCCCGCCAGTCCGGCCCCGCCGATTTCGGCGATGGAATCGCTCAGGGCCAGCTTGCTGTTGCCCTCGAGGAGGTTTTGGCGTTCGACCAGCGAGGGCAGGTAAGAACGGTAAGCCACACTGAAGAAGATGCTCAGGACGCCGGTGGACACGGTCACCAGGTAGACCAGGCCCATGCTCAACACGCCACTCACGGCGGCCAGGGGCAGCCCGGCCAGCAGCACCGCCTGCAGCAAAGCGCTGCCGATCAGGATGGGCCGCCGCCGGCGGCGGTCGACCCACACGCCGGCCACCAGCCCGAACAACAAGGCGGCCAGCCCACTGCTGGAGGACAGCAGGCCCATCTGGAAGGGCGTGGCCCCCAGGGTGATCACGGCCAGCAGCGGGAGAGCGTCCCGGGTGATGGTCGAGCCCAGTTCGGAGATGGTCTGCCCACCCCACAGTTTCATGAACTCAGGGTTCTGCCATAGGCTGGCAGTTTTCGTCTGGCTGGTTTGCATGCCTTCTACCTGTCGTCTATGGGTTAAAAACAGGACAATCATACTCGGGTTTGCCCCTGGCCACAAGCGCCCACTATCAGGGCGGGGTAAACGCATCAAAACATTTTTCTATGAAAAGTGCTGTCAGCCATCTCACAGAAAAAAATTTTCTGGCCATGCCCCGATGGCAGGGCATGGTTCCCTTTACCCACCTGGGCCAGGGGAAAATTCTCCTTTTGGGTGATAGACTGCACAATCTGGCCTGTATAAAATACGGCTAAGATGAACACGTTAACCATTGCTGCTGTAATCACCCTGCGCGAGATGAACGCCATCGACCTGCCGGCCATCTATCACTTGCTGGCCGGCGAGGAGCTGCGCACCGAGGGCATCCTGGTCACCGGGACACGCTACTGGGGGGCGTTCGTCGAAGATCAGCTGGTGGGCATGATCGGTTGTGAGTATGGCAACGGCTGCGGCTTGCTGCGTTCGGCGCTGGTGCGTCCAGAATGGCGCAGCCGCAGCATCGGGCGCCTGCTTACCGAGCGCCTGCTGAACGAGGCGCGTTTGAGCGCACTGCGCACGGTATACCTGTTCAGCACGGGGGCAGGAGCATACTGGCGCCGCCTGGGGTTCTGCGAAGTCCCCGTGGCGCAGGTGGTCTCGGCCCTGCCCGAGGCGCCCCAGGTAAAGCTGTTCGAGCGCCTGGGCTGGTTGCCCACCGAGGTGGCTTATGGGCTCTGTCCGGCATGAACGTGAGTGCCGTTAATGTGGGGCCGGGTCGGTACGACCGGCCCCGTTTCGTTTAAAAGGCCGGGATGGATCTGTGGCATAATTCGGGCAAAACCGACCTGCAAGCAACGGAGGAGCACGCTATGGACCGCCTGGATGAATTCGAAAATTATCGCGCCCGTATGAACGAGCGCATCCTGTCCATCAACCACCTGGGGATCAAACGCTTTTTCAACCTGGACGCCGGCGCTTACCAGGATGGCGCGTTGAGCGCCAGGCACAAAGAACTGCTCGGCCTGGTGGCTTCCATGGTGCTACGCTGCAACGATTGTATCGATTACCACGTCTTGCAGTGCGTGGACGCCGGCTGGAAGGACGAAGAGTTGTACGAGGCCTTTAACGTAGCCCTGGTGGTGGGCGGCAGCATCGTCATCCCCCACCTGCGCCACGCCGTGGAGACGCTCGATCTGCGCCGGGCGCGGGGCTAGAAGGCTCCTCGCCCCGGCGTGGAACGCGGGG
>JAAZNB010000037.1 GCA_012798515.1 Chloroflexota bacterium | reverse complement strand
GATTCCGCCGACTGCACGACGCTGCGCGCCAGCCCCAGGGCAGCCGATGCTTCGTCGATAGCCCCGAGCGTTTCGATGCGCAGGTCGAATTTCTGCACGCGCTCTTTGCCCAGCAGGCCGGTCACGCCCTGGTCGCCCGTACGGGTATAGAAGGATGGCATCCGGTTACCTCCGCGGGGATTATGGCAATGTGACGTACAGGTACCAGTAACGTTCTTTGGGGAAACCGTCCGCCAGCTCTGGCTCCCAGATGAACTGCCCCGGGCGCACCAGCGCCCGTAAACGGCCATCCATGTGCTCCAGGACGGACTGGTTGCGATGCGCAGCCCCGGGCTCGCCGGTCAGCAGGTCCAGGATCACCCGCCAGCGAATGGCGTAATGGTAATTGACCGTGGCGGGCCTTTCCGGTTGGGCAAAATCATTCAGGTAGTTCTGCCACAAGGTGACCCGGGAATTGAACTCGGCCTGCGCCTTTTTCTGCCAGTTGGCCTGCCAGCGGGTGCGGGTCTCGTTCACCTGCTGCTCCAGGGAGGCAAATGCTGCCGCTCGTTCACCGGGGACGTTGCTGGCCTTCAAACGCTGCATGAACAGCAAGACGTTCCCCAGGGACAGGTTCAGCGCACCGGTCGCGTCCGTCGCCCGCACGGACACGGGCGGCGGCCAGAACAGTTCCGCAGAAAGCAGGTAATCGTACAACAACGGAACCGCAGCCTTGAAATACGTCCAATCGTTTTCAAACGAAGTCATTTTCCCCACCTTCGAGGTGATCTCTCCTCCGGGCAGCCGCTGAACTAGGGCTGCGGCGTTGCAGTGTCTGCCGCGGCAGGTTTGGCGATCATAAACCACTTCAGGATCGTGGCATAACGGTCGCTGGTGTCGAACAGAGGCCCCATGCGGATCCCCTGGACCTGCTGGTCGACGGCAAAGGTATACACCGGGTAGTACAGGGGGATGGCGGGCATGTCCTCGCTGAACACCACCTGAAAATTGCGATACATACGCTGGCGTTCGCTCATATCAGTGGTCGTACGCGCCTGTTCCAGGTATTCGCTGGCCACCCGGTTGTCCCACTGGGTATAGTTCTGCCCGCCGGTCGCCTGGGCTTGATCCCAGAAAGGATAGGGGTCCGGGTCCGGTGAGCGAGACAGGTTGAGGTCCACCAGGGCGGCCTGGTATTCGCGGGCGTCCAGGTGATCGTACACCAGCTCTTCGTAGGGCAGCGCTTCCAGGTTAACCTGTACACCGATCAACGCCCAGTTTTCCTGGATGAATTCTGCCACCAGGGCATGTTGTTCATCATCCGGGTACAGCAAGGTAAAGCTGAGGGGAACTTCTCCCTTGGTACGCACGGTTTCCCCTTCGGCCGCCATCACGTACCCGGCGTCTTTCAACTGGTCGTTGGCCAATTCCGGATCGTAGTCCAGGTGTTCCTGGCCTTCGTAATAGGCCCAGGTGCCGGGGAAGATCGGCCCATCGGCCATGATCGCCTGGCTGCCCAGGATGCGATCGATGATCCACTGGCGGTTCAGCCCGGTGGCCAACGCTTTGCGCACGTTGGCATCCTGTAAGAACTCCACCTGGGGATCCTTCAAATTGAACAGGATCAAAGACAGTTCCGGGCGCCGGCCGGTATACACCGACAGGTTCGGTTCCCGGAGCACGTCGGGCAAAATGTCGGTGGTGATTTCACTGATGCCCTGGACGGTGCCTTCCAGGTACGCATCGAAAGCCGTCGAAGCGTCCGGATAAAGGCGGAAGACCACCTGTTCGATGTAGGGTTTATCACCGTAATAATCTTCGAAAGCCGTCAGGACCACCCCGGTGATCTGGTCGTTCTCCACCAGCAAGTGGTCGAAGCGGAACGGCCCACTACCTACCGGTCGCAGGTTGAATGGCGACTCGATCATCTGGTTATAAGCCAGGTCCCCAAACAGGTGCCGGGGTAGAATGCCGAAGGTCAGATAATCGAGGAAGGGCGCAAAGGCTTCCGGCAGGCGGAATTGGAGCGTATTCTCGCTCAGCGCCTTGACTTCCACGTCTTTCCAGAAAGTGCGTAAATCATCGGGATAGATCGAATCGTCCGCGCGGATCTGGTCGATGGTGTAGAGCACATCATCGCTGGTCAGCGGCTCACCGTCATGCCACTTGATGTCCGGGCGCAGGGTGAAGTTATAGATCGTCCCATCCTGGGTATACCCCCACGACTCGGCCAGGTCTGGCTGGGCCACGCCGCGGTCGTCGAAACGCACCAGCCCGCTAAAGATCAGCCGGTCCACATCCCGGTCCACCGAGTTGTAATAATCAAGGACCGGGTTCATTCGTTGCAGTGATCCCACCAGTCCTTCCGCATAGATCCCCCCTTTCGCGGGTTCCGGCACCAAGGGTGAAAACCCGCCGGGCTGTTCCGCCAGCAAAAGGACGCCGACCACCAGGCCGGTGAGAAAGATGATGATAAACTGCCATCTTAGATTTTTCATGGGTTTAATATATCGCAAAAAGGGCGATCCGGTATGGCAAATCGCCCTTTAGTCTATCGAATTGAATATTGCCGCGTGCAGATGGTCAAATTTAGTTACTGAGCGCTACGGTAACCAGGGTCAGAATAAAGAACAAGACGCTCAAACCAATCGTGATCCAGAACAGAGTCCGTTCGATGCCACGCCGGGCTGTAAATACGTTGCTGGTATCCACGCCGGTCAACCCGCCCAGGCCTACCCCTTTGTTCTGTAAAATCACGCTGGCAATCAATGCAATTGACGTTATAATCAATGCAATCTCAAAGTAGCCTTTTAGATTCACGCTGTTCCTCCTGTTTTGAAAGCAAGGCAGATTATACCTTTTCTGGGGCGGAATCGTCAACCGGTAGACTAGTGATGCATGAACTGATCGCCAACCTCCACAACCATACCACTTACTCTGACGGTCAGGGCACGCACCAGGATATCATCCAGCACGCGTTGCGCGCCGGGATCGACGTCGTCATCGTCACCGACCACAACGTCCTGGTCCAGGGCCTGGAAGGGTATTACAAAGACGGGAAACAACAAGTCATGCTCCTGGTGGGCGAAGAAATCCACGATCGCGACCGCCTGCCCCAGAAAAATCACCTGCTGGCCATCGGTGCAGGCAAAGAACTGACCGGTTTTGCCCCCTCTCCGCAGCGATTGGTCGACATGATCAAGGCCAACGGCGGGCTTTCTTTCCTGGCCCACCCGCACGACGCTGCTTTCCCCGCCATCGGCGAGACCGACATCACCTGGGAAGACTGGCAGGTGCACGGTTTTACCGGGATCGAGATCTGGAACGGGTTAAGCGAACTGAAGAGCCGCTCCAAGAGCATGGCCGAAGCAGCCTTCTACGCGTTCTTCCCCCAATACCTGGCCAGCAGCCCCCTCCCGGCCACATTAAAGAAATGGGACGAACTGCTCCTCTCCGGCCAGCGCCTGGTCGGGGTTGGCGGCGCCGACGCGCACGCCTTGCGTATGCACGCCGGGCCAATCCAGAAGACCATCTTCCCCTACGAATTCCATTATCACTGCATCAACAATCACCTGCTGCTCGACGAGCCCCTGTGCGGCGAGTTCCTGGCCGACCGGTCCGTCGTGTTGAATGCCCTGGGCCAGGGGCATAGTTTCGTCGCTTATGACCTGCCCTACCGTACCAACGGATTCCGTTTCACGGCCCAGGGGAAGGAATGCACGGTGTCGATGGGCGACGTCTATAATGACGGCGGCAGCCTGACCTTCAAGATCCGCCTGCCCCGCCCGGCAGAATGCCGCCTGTTATACAACGGCCAGGTGGTCAAACGTTGGGCCGGCCAGGACATCTACACCTACATCGACGACCGCCCGGGCGTCTACCGCGTCGAATGCTACCTGGAATACCTGGGCGAGCCACGAGGGTGGATTTTCAGCAACCCCATCTACGTGCGCCCCCCTAACGAGACCATTCCATGGTGGAGAAGATAAGCCATGATCACCAATAACGTCACCCGCCTGTTGAACGCGCACAAGGTCACGTTCACTGCCTTCGAGCTCCCCGCCGAAAAGTTAGGCGCGCAGGAAGCCGCCCAGAGGATGGGCGTTCCGCTCCACCAGGTATTCAAAACCATCGTCGTGGTGCGTGAAAAACCGGGCAAACCCCTGCTGGCGGTCGTGCCCGGGGATCACGAAGTGGATCTCAAGGCGGTGGCCGCCCTGCTCAAAGAAAAGAAGGTCCAACTGCCCACCCAACGTGAGGCCGAACAGCTCACCGGGCTGCAAGCCGGGGGCATCTCGCCTCTGGCCCTGATCAACCGCGGCTTCAAAGTCCTGCTGGATAGCGCCGCCCTGGAGTTCGAGCAGATCCACGTCTCCGGCGGGCAGCGCGGTTTAAACGTCCGGCTGCCGGTCAAGGACCTGGTACAGCTCACCCAGGCCGTGACCGGGGTTATCAGCCGGCCTTTACCGGACGGCCAGGACGGCGACCAGAATCCGTTATAATATTCCATATGAAATCCAGACTCGATCAGATCGAAGACAGGCTGCAAGCCTTGATCGAAAACAGCCTGCAGGGCTTTCCCCCGGACTACCTCAAACATCGCCTGCTATCCAGCCGGCTGGTGGAGGCCCTGGAAGAAAACCTGGCCCGCAGCGATGGCTCCAGCCCACTGCAAAACTTCTATACGGTCTTCACCCATCCGGATAACCTGGCATACTGGAACGCCCAGGATGGACTGCTGGAATCCCTGGCCCTGGCTCTTCAGGAAGCTGCCCTGGACGCAGGGGTGATGATCAAGACCGCTCCACTCATCCGCGTGGCCGCCGACCCCGAGATGAGCATCGAAGAGATCCGCGTGGTCAACAGCTACAGCGAAGAGGCCCTCAGCCAGACCGCCGTGCTGGAGGTGGCGGACCGTAAAAGTGCATCTCCGTCCGATACACCTGGCTCGAACGCTTTTTTGATCCTGCCCGGCTCGAATGTCTTCCCCCTGGAACAGGCGGTGGTCAACATCGGGCGGCGCAACAGCAACCATGTGGTCATCGACGACCCGCGCGTCTCCCGCGAGCATGCCCAGCTGCGGATCGTCCGCGGCCGTTACACCCTGTTCGACTTGAATTCCACCGGGGGGACCTACGTCAACAACCAGCGTATCAACCAGCTCACCCTCAAGCCCGGGGACGTGATCTCCCTGGCCGGGGTGACAATCATCTACGGTGAAGAACGAATCGGCCCCCAGGACGAGACCGGGAAGATCCAGGGATCGCCTGCGCCGGCCGACGGAAAGTCATAAGATTATGAGTGGGATCGTCGTGCTCGTCTTGCGCACGTTGCTCGCCGCCAGCCTGTATGGCTTCTTGGGGTGGGCCGTGTATACCCTGTGGAAAGAGCTGCGCTTTCAATCTCGCCTGGTGAGCGCCAGCCAGGTGCCCCCGGTTTCATTGACCCAGGTGGGTGAAGAAGGGGAAAAATCACTGGATTTCAGCGTTCAAGAAATTATGATCGGCAGGGACGAAAACAGTGATTTTTCCATCTCGGACGAGACCGTCTCGGCCCAACACGCCCGCCTTAGCTTCCACCAGAGCCAGTGGTGGGTCGAAGATCTGTTCTCCACCAATGGCACCTTCCTGAACGACGTCAAAGTTACCACCCCGACGGTGATCATCTCCGGCGACGAGCTGCGCTGCGGCCGGGTTAACCTGCAAATATTGATCAAGCCGCGCTGAGAGGCTGGGCATGAATTAGAAACCTGGCGCGCCAACCATCCTCCATGCCGGGGAAGGGCCCCTTCTTTTAACAGGTCGGGCTTCCATTATTATGCACCGATAGAGGTACGCCCGACCGAACACGGCCGGCCCGGAACGCTGGCTTACCCACACCGTCTCGGGCATACCCCCATTGATCAGCGCAGGAGTGTGAAAGTTGGCTTTCGCTTCCGGCGCGGGCCGGCCATGGCACCGGGATGGCAATCCTCCGTGACAGAGGATCACGATTTGCCGGATCGCTCTAGCCAACCTACGCACGGTCGGTCTC
>JAAZNB010000387.1 GCA_012798515.1 Chloroflexota bacterium | reverse complement strand
GAGTACGCCGCACAGCTGCTCTCCCAGCTAGACGGCCAGGCCCGGGCGCCGGAAAGACCGGCCGCGGCAGGGGGCCTGGTCGAGCCCTTGAGCCCGCGGGAGCTGGAAGTGCTCCGGCTTATGGCCCTGGGCCGCACCAACCAGGAGATTGCCCGTGAGCTGGTGGTGGCGCCGGGCACCATCAAAGCCCACGCCGCCAGTATCTACCGCAAGCTGGACGTCGCCAACCGCACCGAGGCGGTGGCCCGCGCCCGGCAGCTGAACATGCTTGCCTGACTTACCCTTCCAACCTGTTTGGGCCTCTACCACACCAGGTCGAGTCGTTACCCACCCCATAAATAAACCCCTGAATATATCTTTTGGCAGATGCTGGCTCTCACGCCGTGCGTTAAAGTATGCATAGATCCTGAGCGAGGAGAGCTGCCATGCCGGAATATTACCAGATCAAAATCAAAGGCCACCTGGATCAACGTTGGTCGGATTGGTTTTCCAGCCTGTCCCTGACCTACCTGGAGGGAGAAGAGACCCTCCTCTCCGGCTCGTTACCCGACCAGGCCGCACTGCACGGCCTGCTGGAGCGCATCCGGGATCTCAACCTGACGTTGATCTCGGTCGTGCGCTGCGATCCGTCCACCCGCCCGGCTGCCGGGCAAGAATAACGCCTGTGCAGCGGGCCCGGGTTTTCAAAGTGTGTTCAGAGAAGGTTGTATGACTCAATTGTGGGTAATTCTCGTCATTCTCCTGGCCGGGCTGGCGCTGGCAGGCCTGGGGAGCCTTTGGTTGCGCTATCGTGAGGAGATCCGCGCGGCCCGCCGGCGGATCGAGGGCCTGGGGAGCCAGGTGGTCGAGACGGCCTGTGGCCCGGTGGAATACGCCCGGGTCGGGGAGGGGGCTCCCCTGCTGGTCGTGCACGGCGCCATGGGGGGCTTCGACCAGGGGTTGTGGCTGGCGCGCGGTTTCGACCTGTGCAAATACCAGGTCATTTCCCTCTCCCGTTTTGGTTATTTGCGCTCGCCCGTGCCGGCCGGCGCCGGCCTGGATTTGCAGGCCGACGCCTTTGCTGCCCTGCTGGACGCTCTGGGGATCCCTCGGGCGGCCGTCTTCGCCGCCTCGGCCGGCACGACTGCCGCGCTGCGCCTGGCGGCGCGCTACCCCGGGCGCGTCTCGGCCCTTGTCTTATTATCCCCCGACGCCCCGGGGGAAGCCCAGATGTCCTTGCCGCCCCGCTTCGTCTTCGACACCCTGCTGCGCAGCGACTTCGTCTACTGGCTCCTGGTCACCTTCTGGGGGCGGTGGGTACAAAATGCCATCGGTCTGGTGCCCCGGGGATACGCCCTTACCCCCGAACAGGCGGCCATGATCCGGACCATCCAGCACGGCGACCTGCCGGTCAGCGGGCGTATGGACGGCATGCTTTTCGAAAGCTACACCGTTTTGCCCGAGTACAACGCCCTGCTGTGTGCCAGCAGCGCCTACCCCTTGCAGCAGATCGAAACCCCGGTGCTGGTCATCCACGCCCTGGATGATTCGATTGCCATTCCCGCGAACGTGAACCGCCTGGCGGCCGCCATCCCGGGGGCGCGCCAGTTCACCCTGCCCGACGGTGGCCACTTCCTCCTGGGCCACGTGGAGGAGGCCAGGGCCGAAATCGAGCGTTTCCTGGATGCGCACGCCGGGAGTTTTTACGCCACAGACTGATTGCTTGAAAGAGAAAGCAGGCTCAAGATGAACAAGAAAATCCTCCTCTCCTCCCTGGCCGGCGGTGCGGCCCTGCTGGCCCTGGCCTTGAAAGCCGCTTCCGGCCGGACCCGCCGGCCGGAAGGGCCCGCCCTGGCGGAGATCGACGCCTTCGTCGCCGGGCAATTGAAGCGCCTGAACGTCCCCGGCGCAGTGCTGGTGATCGTGGAGAACGACCAGATCACCCACCTGCGCGGCTTTGGCCGGGCCCGCCAGGGCGGCGAGGTCCCTGGCCCGCACACCCCCTTCGTGCTGGGTTCGCTCACCAAATCGTTCACAGCCCTGGCCATCATGCAACTGGTCGAGGCCGGCCAGGTCGAACTGGACGCGCCGGTCCGGCGCTACCTGCCCTGGTTCCGGCCGGGCGACGCCGGGGCATGCATCACCGTGCGCCACCTGCTGCACCAGACCAGCGGCCTGCCCGCCGCGGCCGGGTGGACTCCTCTGGCCGATTTCGATGCGCGTCCCGGCGCAACCGGGCGCCAGGCGCGGGAGTTATCTGCGCTGCGACTGGCGCGCCCGGCCGGTGCGGCCTTCGAGTACTGCAACGCCAATTACAACCTGCTGGGGCTGATCGTCGAGGCGGCCGGCGGCCAGGCGTACGCCGGCTACGTCCAGGAGCACATCTTCGAGCCGTTGAAGATGTATCACAGCTACACCTCCCAGGCGGCGGCGCGGCAGGCCGGCCTGGCGGTAGGGCACCGTTTCTGGTTCTGGAAGCCCTGCGCCGCGCCGGGCCTGCCCCTGCCGTCCGGCTCGCTGCCTTCGGGCCAGCTCATCTCCTGTGCCGAAGATATGGGCCGCTACCTGTGCGCCCAGCTGAACCAGGCCCGTTCTGGCGAGGGGCGTATCCTCTCGGCAGCCGGCGTGGCCGAGCTGCAGCGCGGGGCAGCTGATGTGGCCTTCATGGGCGTTCCGGCGGGGCAGTACGGCATGGGCTGGTTCGTGACCGGCGCCGGCCAGGATAGGATCGTCTGGCACGCCGGCTGTGTCCCCGACTTTACCACCTACATGGCCCTCCTCCCGGGGCGCCGGCAGGCTGTGGCCCTGCTGGTCAACGCCGGGCACTTTATGATGAATCCCGTGATGACCGAGCTCGGGGGGCAGGTAGCGGCCCGCCTGGCCGGCCAGGCCCCTGCCCCGGGCAAACTGGTCTTTACCCGTTGGGCCCCCTGGGCCATGCGCCTGCTGCCGCTGGTAAGCCTGTTTCAGGTAGCCGCCGCACTGCGTTGGGTCCGCCGTTGGCGCCGGGACCCGCAGCACCGCCCCCACCTCCCTCGCGAGATCCTGCTGCCCCTGCTCCCTGACCTGCTGCTGGCCTCCAGCCTGGCGCCTGTGCTGGGCAGGCTGGGCGGGTTTCTACAGCTGTTCATGCCCGACTTTGTGTGCTTTGCCCGGGTCAGCGGTGGCTTTGCCGCGGTGTGGATGTTCCTGCGCACCGGGCTGGCGCTCAAGGCCCGGCGCGGCTCGCGCCCGGCGGCGGGCAAGGTCACGGGAGGGCTCGATGCCAGCTGATATAAGCCGCGATGACGCACACTACGCCCTTGAGCTGGTCGAAAAGATCTGTGCCCAGGTGGGGCCCGGCCGGCCGGGAAGCCGGCAGGAACGGGAGCGGGCTGCGATGGTCCAGGAGGAGTTGGCGGCGCACCTGGGCCCCGAAAACGTCACCCTGGAGGAGTTTACCTTCGCCCCGGACGCTTTTCTGGCTTCGTTGCCGTTGAGCGCCGGGTGTATGCTGTTGGCGGCCCTGTTGAACGTGGCCGCAGGGCGCCTGGCAGGCGGGGCGCCCTGGGTCGCCGCCACGGCCCTGGCGTTCTCCATCCTCTCGCTTGGGGTGGTGGTCGTCGAGTTCATCCTGGGCCGGGAATTCATCGACTCGCTGTTCCCGCACCAACGCTCTGTCAATGTGATCGGCCGGCTGCGCCGGCCCGGAACCCAGGTGGTAAAGCGGCTGCTCATCGTGAGCGGCCATCACGACAGCGCCCTGGAAAACACCTGGTTTCGCTTCCTGGGGTATGGGGCCATTTTCCTGTCGGCCACCTGGTGGGTCGGGCTGCTCGTTCTGCCGGCCGTGTGCCTCGTGCAGCTGGCGGGCCTGGTGGCCGGCGAGGCCGGCCTGGTACGCGCCGGGACGCTGGGATGGATCTTGCTGGCCTACCCGGTCGCGCCTGCCAGCCTGTACGCCGCCTTCTTCAACCGGGGACGGACGGGTGGGGGCAACGTGCCCGGCGCCGCCGATAACCTCTCCGCCTGCGCCCTGGCGGTGACCATGAGCCGGTACCTGGCGCATAACCCTGCCTGCATCCCGGCGGACACGGAGATCCGCTTCATCACTTTCGGCGCCGAGGAGGCCGGGCTGCGCGGTTCGCGACGGTACGTCGCCCGTCACCTGGACGAGCTGAAGAGCCTGGACGCCCGGCTGCT